>JBGUGY010000321.1:0-4695 GCA_045111775.1 Bacteroidaceae bacterium
GCTCATGGCGTATGCTAAGCATTCCGTGCCTTCCTTCTCGCGCACCCAAGGGTAGGTAAGATAGAATTTCCCGTTGCGCTCAAAGGCGAAAGGACCTTCTTTGAAGCCTTCTGGCAGATTGGTTATGCGCTGTGGCTTGTCAACGATGCTCAGAAGATCGTCTGACATCTTTGCGACAACAAGACCGCCTCCGCCCCAGAACAAATAGCTCTCGCCCTTGCTCGTCTGCAAAACGCACGGGTCGATGCCCATCACGCCTTCGATGTACTTCTGCTGCGGCTCGAACTTAGGCCAGAAAAGGTTGTTGGCAATAGCCACGCCGATGTTAAATCCGCGTCCTTCCTTCGGAGCATCGGGAAAGAAGAAATAGTATTTTCCGTCCTTCTCAACGCAGTCGGGCGCCCACATCGAGTAGCCGTCGGGCTTGCCCCAAGGCACTTGCTCCTGCGACAGAATTACGCCGTGGTCGGTCCATTCCGTAAGGTCGGTAGATGAAAACATGTGATAATCAGCCATGCTGAACCATTTTTTCTTCGGCTCAACCGGACTGATGATGTCGTGCGACGGAAACAGATACAGCCGTCCGTTAAACACTCGTGCAGTTGGGTCGGCAGTAAACTGATTCGTGATGATAGGGTTTTGCGCCCTTGCCCCGATTGCCGCCAGCGCGACCATCACGGAGATAATGATTTTTTTCATGCTGAAAGGTATTAGTTTGGTTTAATTAACTTTCCAGATTTTCAGTGAGATGTAGTCCTTCGTCGCCTGAGGCTCGCAAATGAAGATGGCATCGTTGAGCCAGTTGTACTTGCTGTCTTGCGGAGCTTCGAACTTCGGAACGGTACGGAAGTAAAATTCGTTCTGCCTTCCGATAAGGATTCCGACGTTGCGGACGTGGATATACACGCCGTCGTCAGTCTGAATGCTGTAGATTGCTTCCAGCTCGGTGCGACCGTTCTTGCGGTCAACGAGCTGATAGTCAGCCCCTCCGCCAATCACTTTTCCTTTAATCGAAGGTCCTTCGAATGTTCCTCCTGTAATCGGAATCACCACGCGCTCGCCGTGCGATGTCTGCCCAACGGAGTAGGGTGCGCTGCAAGTAACCTTCAGTTCGAAGGCAAATTCGAGCTTCGGAGAATTTTTCTGCGCATTCATCGGTGCCGAGCCAATGAGCATCAGCACAATTAACAGAATGTAATTTTTCATTGGTATTTCTCTGCTGTTATTTAGTATTTGTATTTTCGTATGTCGGCGCAAAAGTACAAAAAACTTTGGTTCTGTCAAATAAAAAAACTAATTTTGCTCTACTAATGTTAAACAACCAATATAATGCCGGAAAATAAACTGGAATTTAACCAATTCTATCTCAAAGATGTGTCGTTTGTCAATCTGATGAACAAGCGCATTTTCAATATCCTTCTCATCGCCAATCCTTACGATGCCTTCATGCTCGAAGACGACGGGCGAATAGACGAGAAGATTTTCATCGAATATTCCGAACTTGGACTAAGATATCCGCCTCGGTTCACGCAGGTTTCTACTGCCGAGGAAGCAAAGAAGGTGCTCGAGACAATCTCGTTCGACCTTGTAATATGTATGCCGGGAACCGACAATAACGACGCGTTCGATATTGCACGACCAATAAAGCAGCAGTTTCCCGACATCACGCTTGTGGTGCTCACGCCGTTCTCGCACGGCATCACGCGACGTATGCAGGACGAGGACCTCAGCATGTTCGACTATGTCTTCTGCTGGCTTGGCAACACCGACCTTCTGCTCTCAATCATCAAACTTATTGAGGATAAGCAGAATCTGAAGCACGATACCGAAGTTGGCGGCGTACAGATGATTCTGCTCGTCGAGGATAGCATCCGCTTCTATTCGTCTGTTCTGCCAAACCTCTACAAATTTATTCTGAAACAGAGCCAGAATTTCGCAACCGAGGCTCTGAACGCGCATCAGGCAACTCTGCGAATGCGAGGCAGACCAAAAATCGTGCTTGCCCGAAACTACGAGGAGGCGAAGGAGATTTTCGATGAGTACAAGGATTGCACTCTCGGAGTCATTTCCGATGCGCGATTCCCTCACAACGGCGTTGAAGACCCTGAGGCAGGCTTCGAATTCCTCGAATATGTTCACAGTCAGGACGAGTTTATTCCGCGCATCTTGCAGAGTAGCGAGAGTAAGAATGTTGAGATTGCCTACAGAAAGAACATCGACTTTGTAGACAAGAATTCAAAGGCAATGGCTCAGGACTTGCAGCGTATCATCTCTCGTCGATTCGGCTTTGGCGACCTTGTTCTGCGCAATCCCGAAACGCTGGAGGAGGTTGCCCGAATCCACAATCTGAAGGAACTTCAGGACAATATATTTACCCTTCCAAAGGAATCGCTTCTCTATCATATCTCAAGAAACAACGTGTCACGCTGGCTTTGCTCGCGAGCCCTTTTTCCTATTTCTGAGTTTCTGAAGCACATCACTTGGAAGAGTCTTCAGGATGTCGATGCGCACCGCCAAATCATCTACGATGCCATCGTTAAATACCGTAAGATGCGAAACAGGGGAGTGGTTGCCGAGTTCAAGAGCGACCGATTCGACCGTTTCTCGAACTTTGCGCGCATAGGCGACGGTTCGCTGGGCGGAAAGGGACGCGGTTTGGCATTCATCGACAATATGGTTATACGCCACGAGGAATTTCAGAGTTTCGAAAATGCTCAGGTTGCCATCCCTAAGACGGTGGTTCTCTGTACCGATATCTTCGACGAGTTCATGGAGAGCAACAATCTGTATCAGATTGCCTTGAGCGAAACTTCCGACGAGGATATTCTGGCTCACTTCCTCCGCGGAAAGCTTCCGCAGAAGCTCCTCGACGATTTGTTCGCCTTTATCGATGTTGTAAAGTCGCCAATCGCCATCCGCTCGTCAAGTCTGCTCGAAGACTCACACTATCAGCCGTTTGCAGGAATCTATTCAACCTACATGATTCCTTATGTAAACGACAAATACGAGATGGTGCGAATGTTGAGCGATGCCGTTAAAAGCGTGTACGCATCGGTCTACTATCAGGACAGCAAAGACTACATGACCGCTACCCGAAACGTCATAGACCAAGAAAAGATGGCGGTAATCCTTCAGGAGGTTGTCGGAACTCAGTTCGGAAATCTCTTCTATCCGCACATCTCGGGCGTGGCTCGCTCGCTTAACTACTATACTATCGACGATGAAAAGCCCGAGGAAGGCGTTGTAAGCCTTGCTCTCGGCCTTGGAAAATATATTGTAGACGGCGGAATGACGCTCAGGGTGAATGCCTATCATCCCGACCATATAATGCAGCTCAGCGAGACTGAATTTGCGCTTCGCGAGACTCAGACATCGTTCTATGCCCTCGACATGAACGATGTAGCCAAGGACTTCAAGGTGAACGATGGCTTCAACATCAAGCGAATCCTCGTCAGAGAGGCAGAAAAAGACGGCTCGCTCAACTACATAACGAGTACTTTCGACCCTTACGACCAAGTTATTCGCGACGGATTTTACGAAGGTGGACGAAAGATTGTATCGTTCAGCGGCGTGCTGAAATACGGCGTCTTCCCGTTGCCGAAACTTCTTCAGCTTGCGCAGGAATATTGCCAGAGCGAGATGCGTCGCCCGGTTGAAATAGAGTTCGCCGTGAAGCTGAATCCCGACAAAACCGGCACGTTCTACCTTCTTCAGGTGCGCCCGATTGTCGATGCAAAGAAAGAACTGAAGGAAGATTTGACAAAGATAAGCGACGACGATGTGTTGTTACGTTCGCACAAGTCGCTCGGTCACGGTATCATCGACGATGTTTACGATGTCGTTTACGTCAAGACAGAAGGCTACAATCCATCTAACAATCAATTAATTGCCTACGACATCGAGAAGATGAACCGCAAGTTCCTTGAAAGCGATACGCATTATGTTCTTGTCGGTCCGGGACGATGGGGCAGCAGCGACGACTGGCTCGGAATTCCTGTAAAATGGCCGCACATCTCGGGCGCAAAAGTCATAGTCGAAGCAGGTCTGACCGACTATCGAATTGACCCGAGTCAAGGAACGCATTTCTTCCAGAATCTGACATCGCTCGGCGTGGGCTACTTCACGATAAACGACTATCTTGGCGACGGAGTGTATAATCAGAAGTACCTCGACAGTCTGCCTGCCGTCGAAGAAACGCAATATCTCCGCCACGTCCACTTCAGCAAACCTGCCGTCATCAAGATGGACGGTCTGCATAGCGAGGGCGTAGTGATGCTTCCAGAGAAAGATTGACAACAAAATAGACACTCCGATTCGCCTTTGGTTCAGACAAATCGGAGTGTTTTTTCAAAGTTTGTGCATCTGGAAAATTATCCGATGGTACAATCTTCAGCGACAAAAAATGAGAAAGAGGGTGTGTCAAAATAGGCACATCCTCTTATTTGTTTTTTTACAGGCACGGCGTGGAAAGATTCTTTCTATGCCGCTTTTTTGATGTAAAATCTGTTAGAAGCACCCTCGAAGCCGCATTTTGCATTATATAGTCTGTGTATTGGTCTAAAAACAGCATTTGAGAGGCCGTTTTTTGCCTGTCTTCTCATCACGGCGGCCATTTTCTTGATGTCAAAGGCAATGGCGAAGAAGGCAAAGTCCATGGTGACCTTGCCCTTGCCGAAGTGACGGAAGCGCTTGTAC
>JBGUGY010000322.1:0-3580 GCA_045111775.1 Bacteroidaceae bacterium
ATCAGCATCCTGAAGTGCCGACTCTGAGAACTGCAGCATCGCTTCCTGCATCTTGTAGTTGGGCTTTAGCACGCCCGGAGTGTCAGAGAATACAATCTGCATCTCCTCTGTGTTCAGTATTCCCATAATGCGGTGGCGCGTTGTCTGTGCCTTGAATGTGGCGATAGATATGCGCTCGCCAACAAGCTGGTTCATCAGCGTTGACTTGCCCACGTTTGGGTTACCGACAATGTTTACAAATCCTGCCTTATGCATAATTCTTTGTTTGATTAAAAAAACGCATCCTTTTTGAAGAGGATGCGTTCCTTATATTGTTTACTCTGCATCGTAGCCCCATCGTACGTATGACGCACCATAGGTAAATCCGGCTCCAAATGCAGTAAAAATAAGGTTATCACCCTTACGCAGTTTCTTCTCGAACTCCCACAGGCATAGTGGCAAAGTTGCACCACTGGTGTTTCCGAAGTGCTGGATATTCATCATCACCTTATCCATTGGCAGTTCCAAACGGTTTGCCACAGCCTCGATGATGCGCACGTTTGCCTGATGAGGAATAACCCACGAGATGTTGTCCTTGTTCAAGCCGTTGCGCTCGGCAACGATTGAGCAAGCATCGCACATGTAGGTTACGGCATACTTGAACACTGTTCTACCCTCCTGATGCAAGAAGTGCATTCTGTTGTCGACAGTGTAGTATGATGGAGGACAAGCCGAACCGCCTGCCTTCATATGAAGGAATGGCAATCCTTTGCCGTCTGTGCGAAGATAAGAGTCGAGCTGTCCGTACTCCTCGTAAGTTGGCTCGAACAAAGCAGCAGCAGCACCATCGCCAAAGATAGGGCAAGTGGCTCTGTCGGTATAGTCGACCATAGACGACAGTTTGTCGGCACCGATTACGATTATCTTCTTGTATCTTCCGCTCTCGATAAGCGCAGTCGCTGTATCCATTCCATAAAGGAATCCGGCACAAGCGCCCTGCAAGTCGTATGCGAAAGCGTTTCTAAGTCCACATTTATCAATAACAATTGACGAAGTAGAAGGAACGTGATAGTCTGGAGTTGTAGTTGCAACGATAACCAAGTCGATGGTGTCAGGGTCGCAGCCAGTCTTCTCGAGCAACTGCTTGCAGGCCTTACGAGCCATGTAAGAAGTTCCCAGACCTTCTTCGTTAAGAATACGTCTTTCCTTTACGCCAATGCGTGTCATAATCCACTCATCGTTGGTGTCGACCATGCGGCTCAACTCATCGTTAGTCAAGACATAGTCAGGAACATATCCGCCAACGCCTGTGATTACAGCGTGAATTTTTTCCATTCTCCTTAAAAACAAAATTAGCCAAAGAGCCCAGTGAGGACCCTTGGCTATATTACTTTACTAATTAGATAGCAGCCTCTTCCTTAACAATAGCTACCTTACCTCTGTACTGACCGCAAGATGGGCATACAGTGTGGTAAACATAGAACTCGCCGCAGTTAGGACACTTTGCCAAAGTAGGAGCAACTGCCTTGTCGTGAGTTCTTCTCTTAGCTGTTCTTGTCTTAGACTGTCTTCTTTTAGGATGTGCCATTTTGTTTTAATCTTTAATTGTTATTTTATTAATTTCTTTAATTCAGCCCATCGGGGATCGACTGGGGCATCGTCTGCGACTTCATCGCTTTCATCGTCATCCTCATCACTACTTCGGGTAGCAAGATGCTCATTCAGGGCATCAATCATCGCACGGTTGCATTTTCCAGGTGCATGCACGTGTTTAATGGGGATTGCAAGTGCTATAAACTCGTAGATTCGCCAAGACACATCAAGCACACCGTCTTCTTCGGGTATGGTGATGAGCTCGTCGTCTTCCTGATAGTCGGCACCAAACTTCACTCTCACAACATCGTTAGTGGAAATCTCCAGTTCCATGTCGTCGAGACAGCGGTCGCAAGGTACCATAATGGTTCCCTCAGTCTTGAAAGTAACCTGAAAAGCTCCCGAGGTTGGCTTTACAGTCACCTCGCTCTTCAAATTGCCTTTTCGCACTTCGGGAGCATCAATCGCCTCGAAGAATGAATCATCGAGAACATAGTCAAACACGTGAGTGTCAGACACTATTCCTTTAAAATCAATCTTGTATGCGCTTAATGTATCCATTTGGGTTGCAAAATTAACAATATTTTTCTAAACTGCAATGATTTAAATAGTTAAATCTGTTATTTTTTATTTCTTAAATATTTATTCAGCTCTATCCGCATCACTGTTCCCTTTCCAATCTCCGAACTTTTTACAAATATCTTTCCTTTATGGTATTCTTCAACAATTCTCTTTGCCAGACTCAATCCTAAGCCCCAGCCTCTCTTTTTCGTCGTAAATCCGGGCGTGAAAACGCTGTTGAAATGCTTCTTGTTGATGCCTTTTCCTGTATCAGCCACCTCAATCACCGTGCGGTTTTCTTCGTCCATAACGGTTATGTCTATTGAGCCTTTGCCTTCCATAGCATCGACCGCATTCTTGCACAGATTCTCGATAACCCACTCAAACAGAGGGGCATTCATCACGGCAATGACTTCGGAGTCGGGCATGTGTGTTGTCATCTGGACTTTGTTCGATGTTCTTCGGTTTATGTAATCAACAACGTGCTGAACGACTTCATTCAGATTAGAAGGTGTAGGCTCGGGCAGAGAGCCGATTTTCGAGAATCTCTCGGCTATCATCTGAAGTCGCTTCACATCTTTGTCCATCTCAGGAATGAGTTCATCCTCCGGATAGTTTTCCTTCAGAATCTCTACCCATGCCATAAGCGATGAGATTGGTGTTCCGAGCTGATGCGCCGTCTCTTTCGACAAGCCAACCCACACTTTATTCTGCTCTGCCTTCTTCGAGCTAAGCAGAGCGAAGATGGCAACGACAACGAATATAAGCACAACTCCAAGTTGGGCATACGGATATGAGGCGAGGCGTTTCAGCATCAGACTCTCGTCGTAACAAACCGTAAGATGCTCGTGAGAATCGAGGTCGATATGAATGGTATCGCCCGATGCGAGCATGGATTTTGCCTTATTCTTCAAAAAAATCAGTGAATCAGGGTTCTGACTGTCTAATTCAACGTTTCTGTATGTCACAACCTCACCGTCTTTATCGAGCACAACAACAGGTATGTTGCTGTTTCCGTTTATCACTTTGAACACGAGGTTCAGGTCGGTATTTTCGTCGGCATCGTTTAATGCGCGCATCGCCTCTGCCCATACCTCAACATTCTTTATTTCAGCCTTTTGCAAGTCACGAATCAAGTAATGGGAAACGACGAGTGATGCCACAGCAATGACGATTGCAGCGACTACAAGAATGATTTTTATCTGACGGATTCTATCAACAAAGTGCATATATACATTTTATTGCCACTCAATGCTGGCGGCAGTTTAACATATATATAACGCTAAAATGTTACGAAGATTTTATACACGGCAGTTTTTCTTTTTAGCATTATACAGATTTAGAGGAACTGTATAAACGCAAAAAAGTCCCCCGCTAGGCGTTGACCTGCGGAGGACTCTCTATTCTTAAAAACGGCGGCTACCTACTCTCCCACATCGTATCGCAG
>JBGUGY010000323.1:0-15151 GCA_045111775.1 Bacteroidaceae bacterium
ACGCAAAGGATTTGCGCGACTTCGACGCTTACGACTTCATAACGCCCGAGCAGGAAGAGGCGATAGCGCATTTCTTCCAGAATTTCTCTCTTGAGCGCAAAACCGAGCTGAAAGAGAAGTTCATGCAGCTTTGGAGCATTCTCGACAAGATTTATCATAGGTACAACGACGAACTCCGCCAGATGAACTATGCCTACGAGGGTGCGATGTATCGCGAGGTTGCCGAGAATCTCGATGTCGAAAACTTTAAGTCAGACAAGTACGTCTGCGTTGGATTCAACGTGCTCGACAAGGTTGAACATACCGTTTTCTCAAAGCTTCAGAAAGCCGGAAAAGCCCTTTTCTACTGGGATTATGACACATATTACGTCAAGTCGGCCGGAAGGATGAACAACGAGGCCGGAACATTCCTCGCCAAGAATCTTCAGGATTTCCCGAACGAACTGAAGGACGGCGGAATATACAGCAACCTTCAGCAAAAGGAAAACCGGCGGGTTGAGGTTATTTCGGCATCTACCGAGACGGCGCAGGCTCGCTTTCTGCCCGAATGGCTCCGCCGCGAGGTTAAGGCTGGCGACCGCGAAAGCGAAACGGCCGTCGTCCTTTGCAACGAGTGCCTGCTCGAGTCCGTTCTTCATTCCTTGCCCGACGATACGATTCGGAACGTGAATGTTACGATGGGTTTCCCGTTCTCCGAAACGCCTGTTTACAACTTCATAACGCAGCTCGTGCAGCTTCAGCTTAACGGATATTCGCGCGGCGACGGCTTCTATCGCTACGAATATGTAGCCGAGTTGCTGCGCCATCCGTATTCGGTAATGCTGTCGGAAAATGCGCGAGGCTTAGAGAAGAATCTCGAACGTAACAACCGCTTTATGCCTTATCCGTCTGAACTTCAGATTGATGGCGACGATTATCTGACGAGCGTTTTCGAGCCTCAGAACGGCAACAAGAACCTTCTCGTATATCTGCGCACGATGATTGAAAAAGTTGCGCTACACTATCGCAAAAACGGCGGAAACAACACGAAGGATGCCTTTGCGCAACTCTATGCCGAGTCGTTGTTTCAGGGCTATACAATGTTGAACCGCTTCATCACTCTGTTCGATAACGGCGAGCTCGACATAATGCCGGTAACGCTCTTCAAACTGCTCGACCAGGTTATGCGAACCTCGTCGATTCCGTTCCACGGCGAGCCTGCCATCGGACTTCAGGTTATGGGCGTTCTCGAAACCCGAAACCTCGACTTCCGCAACCTTGTGATGCTTTCGGTAAACGAGGGCAAACTGCCGAAGCCGGTAAATCAGGCCTCGTTCATTCCGTACTCTTTGCGAAGCTATTTCGGACTCACCACCATCGAGCGAAAGGTGGCTGTATATGCCTATTATTTCTACCGCCTGATGCAGAGGAGCGAACACATCACGCTAATGTACAACTCGTCTACAGACGGAATGAACGTGGGCGAGCCGAGCCGCTTTATTTTGCAGTATGCCGTAGAAACAGGTATTCCGGTTGAGCACAAAACGCTTCAGGCTGATGTGAATATGCAGGAGACGAAGGAGATATCCGTAAAGAAATCTGACGAGATAATGCATCTCCTTGTGCAGAGATACGATGTCCGTTCGGAGTACAACAAGGAGAAGAAGCGTAAATTCCTCTTCTCGCCGTCGGCAATAAATGTCTACATAAACTGCCGTCTGGAGTTCTATTTCAAATATGTGGTAGGACTTCGCGAGCGCGATGAGGTTACAACCGAGATTGATGCCCCTACGTTCGGAACAATCTTCCATGCGGTGGCAGAGCACATCTACAACGAGATAAGCGAGAGAAAGGATGTTGTCGAGGAATCGGACTTGAAGCGTTATCTCGACCATCCGCTGTTCATTCCCGATGCGGTAGACAAGGCTTTCAGAAAAGAATTCTTCAAGTTGAAGGACGATGATGCCAGCAAGATTGAATACAACGGCGTTCAGCTGATAAACCGCGAGGTGATAATAAAATATGTAAGGCGACTGCTGGAGCACGACATCAAGCTTACGCCTTTCAGAATCAGAGGTCAGGAGTTTGAAGTGGGCGGAGAAATTCAGATTAAGACTGTAAACGGAAATGTCCACAGCAGTCTTGGCGGAATTGTTGACCGCATGGACGAGATTGCCCATCCTTTGCAGCCAGGCAAGACTCTTATAAGGGTTGTGGATTACAAAACCGGAGGCGGAAAGGAACAGACAACAAAGTCTGTCGAGAATATTTTTGAGAGCAAGAAAGACCGTCCTTACTACTTCTTGCAGACATTCTTGTACTGCAACTTCGTGAAAGACAGCAAGGAACACAATCCAAACGGATTTCCGGTTGCTCCGGCATTGCTCTACATTCAGAAGGCCGGCGGCGACTACGATGAGATTCTGAAGATGGACAAAGATCCGATTTACGATATTTCGGCCTACTCAGAGGAGTTCGGCAGCCGCCTAAATTCAGTATTGGAAGAGATTTTCGACCAGAGCGTTCCGTTCTCTCAGACCGACAACGAAGACCATTGCAAGAACTGCGATTTCAGGATGCTTTGCAATAGATAAGACAAAAATGCGCCGCACAAAATCTGAAGTAAGCGGCGCATTTTTTTGCTTTTATAAAAAAAACTGTACTTTTGCAATGGGAAAACAAAAGGGTACAATAATAAATGAGGAAAATAATCTTATCAGTTTTGGTATTTGGCATTTGTTCGTTAGCATTTGCCCAGAAGAAAAAAGTTCAGTTCGAGGCTGGAATAAACTATCCGCTTGGATTTGGTGAAGATGCAAACAAGGAAAATCACGTCGGATTATACTTTAATGGCACATATAATTTTTCGGAAAGTCCATTGAGTGTAAAACTCAAGTTGAGTTACGAAAGCTATACGGTTGTGATGAATCAGTATGCCAATTCGCCTTTCAACGGAAGGTCGTTGTCGCTCATTCCGTCGTTGAACTACAATTTCCCGATGTCTGAAAAGTCATCGTTCTATGCTGGCTTGGGTGCAGGAATATCAGCCGACAATACAGATTCTGGTGTTTTTAACGACGGATGCGAGACGCATTTTGTCGTCGCTCCACAAATCGGAGCTGAGTTTTTCAGACATATAAATGTTTCGGCACAATACAACATCACGCAAAAGGATTTTTGCAGATTGATGTTCGGACTTGGCTATGTTTTTTGATAGATAGAAAAAATGCGCTGCAAACCTCAGATGTTTGTAGCGCATTTTGTTTTTATATCAGCTTCTCTTTCAGGAACATTCCGGTGTATGATTTTTCGCATTTTGCTATTTCTTCGGGCGTTCCTGTGGCAACGACAGAGCCGCCGTTGTTTCCGCCTTCGGGACCCATGTCTATGATGTAGTCGGCGCACTTAATCACATCCATGTTGTGCTCTATGATGATGATTGTGTGCCCGCGCTCAATCAGGGCGTTGAATGCCTCAAGCAGTTTCTTGATGTCGTGAAAGTGCAAGCCCGTCGTCGGCTCGTCGAAGATGAAGAGCGTCGGACTCGTCTTCTCGATGCTGAGGAAGTACGACAACTTTACGCGCTGGTTTTCGCCGCCCGAAAGGGTAGACGAACTCTGCCCCAGTTTGATGTAGCCCAATCCAACGTCTTGCAGCGGCTTCAGTTTCTTCACGATTTTTGTCTGCTTGTGCTCCGCGAAGAATTCAATAGCCTGATTCACAGTCATGTTGAGAATGTCGTAAATATTCTTGTCGTGGAATTTTACTTCAAGCACATCGTTCTTGAAACGCTTTCCGTGACACGATTCGCACGTTAGCGTAAGGTCAGCCATAAACTGCATCTCGATTGTAACCGTGCCTTCGCCCTTACATTCCTCGCATCGTCCGCCCTCGGTATTGAACGAGAAATAGCTTGGCGCGTAGCCCATCTGCTTGGCAAGCGGCTGGTCGGAAAATAGCTTTCTGATTTCGTCGTATGCCTTCAGGTAGGTTACGGGATTGCTTCGGGTTGACTTTCCGATTGGATTCTGGTCGACGAACTCGACCGACTTTATCTGATTCAAGTCGCCCTCGAGCGATGCGTATTCGCCCGGGCGGTCGCATTGCTCGTCGAAATGACGCTTCAGCGCGCGATAGAAGATGTCGCGCACAAGCGTAGACTTGCCCGAGCCGCTCACGCCTGTTACAACCGTCATAACATTGAGCGGAAACCTAACGTCGATGCCCTTCAGATTGTTGTGGCGCGCGCCTTTTATCTCGATGTAGTTGTTCCATCTTCTGTGGCTCATCGGAATAGGAATCTTGTCCTCTCCGCTCAGGTATCTTACGGTGTGAGAGTTGGCATCGTTTGCCTTGCCCTCGAGAATATCCGACAGAGAACCTTGGTAAACGACCTCGCCGCCCAGTCTGCCTGCATCAGGACCGATGTCGATGATGTAGTCTGCCTTTCGGATGATGTCCTCGTCGTGCTCAACCACAACAACCGTGTTGCCCAGCTCCTGCAACTGACGCAGAACCTTAACCAGTTTTTCTGTGTCGCGGCTGTGAAGTCCGATGCTTGGCTCGTCGAGGATGTAGAGCGAGCCGACAAGACTGCTTCCGAGCGAGTGGGCGAGGTTTATTCGCTGACTCTCGCCGCCCGAAAGCGTGTTGCTCAGGCGGTTTAGCGTAAGATAGCCCAGTCCCACATCGAGCAGGAACTGAGTGCGGCTCTTTATCTCGATGAGCAGACGCTTTGCTACGCTGGCATCGTGCTCGCTAAGTTCAAGATTGTTGAAAAACTCGGCAAAGTCGGTTATCGGCAGCTCAACGAGTTCCATTATCGACCTTCCGCCAACCTTTATGTATTCAGTCTCTTTCTTCAGTCTTTTGCCTTGGCAGACTGGGCACACGGTCTTTCCGCGATATCTCGAAAGCATAACGCGATACTGAATCTTGTACTGATTTTCTTGCAGCATCTTGAAGAAGTTGTCGATGCTAACGCGCTCGTATTCAGGCAGACTCTCCTCGCCGGGCAGACCGTGCCAGAGCCAGTCGCGCTCTTGGTCGCTTAGCTGATAGTATGGCTTGAAAATCGGGAAATTAACCTTTTCGGCTCTTCGGCAGAATTCGTTTTTCCACTCAACCATCTTTTCGCCTCGCCAGCAGACTACCGCGCCCTCATAAACGCTCAGCGCGCTGTTGGGTATGACAAGAGCCGGGTCTATGCCTATGATTTTTCCGAAGCCCTCGCATTCGGGACACGCACCCAGAGGCGAGTTGAACGAGAATGTCTGGTCGGTCGGCTCTTCGAACGCTATACCGTCAGCCTCGAACTTGTTCGAGAATTCCAGAAGTTCCTTCTCCGGATAGATTCTTATGTAGCACGTTCCGTTGCCCTCGTAGAAAGCCGTCTCTATCGAATCTGCCATTCGCGATACAACATCTTTGGCATCATCAACCTTCATGCGGTCTACGAGTGTGAAAATCTTCTTGTCCGTGCCCAGTTCACCGCTCTTCAGAAAATCCTCAATCTGAATGATGTCGCCGTCGATGTCGATTCTCGAGAATCCTTGTTTCAGCGACATCTCCAACTGCGTTTCGACGCTTCTTCCTTCGGGAATGATGAAAGGCGTGAGGACGGTGAATTTCGTGTCCTTCGGATATTTCTGAATGGCCTCAAGAACATCTTCTGCTGTATGTTTCTTCACCTCCGTTCCGCTTACGGGCGAAATCGTCTTGCCGATGCGAGCGTACAGAAGTCGCAGAAAATCATAAATCTCGGTCGATGTGCCTACGGTTGAGCGCGGATTTCGGCTCGTAACCTTCTGTTCAATGGCTATTGCCGGCGGAATTCCTTTGATGAAGTCGCACTCCGGCTTTCCCATTCTGCCAAGAAACTGGCGTGCATACGACGAGAGACTCTCGACATATCTTCGCTGACCCTCGGCATACAGCGTGTCGAAGGCGAGAGAAGATTTTCCCGAACCCGACAATCCGGTTACGACAACAAGTTTATTTCGTGGAATTTCGACGTCAATATTCTTCAGGTTGTTAACCCTTGCGCCTTTTATTTTTATTGAACTGTTCATAAATATCCTGATAAGAATTACAAAGATAGAAAATCTTTTTGGCTATTATACCCGAAAATTGATTTTTTTTGTGTAAGTTTGCTTATTATTTGAAACAGTAAAGATTATGATGAAGCGCATACATATACTTTTAATCGGAGTCCTTTTTTCTTTGGCGGCGAGCGCACAAGGTCCTAAGAGAGAATTCCGAGGAGCATGGATACAGACTGTTAACCGCCAGTTCGAGGGAATGACTACCGATTACATGCAGAAAACCCTTACGGCTCAACTCGACTCGCTACAGAAAGGCGGAATAAACGCCGTTATGTTTCAGGTTCGTCCCGAGGCTGACGCCCTTTACTATTCAGAAATAGAGCCGTGGAGCCGCTTCCTTA
Organism: Bacteroidaceae bacterium; assembly: GCA_045111775.1. GTDB lineage: Bacteria > Bacteroidota > Bacteroidia > Bacteroidales > Bacteroidaceae > Ga6A1. The sequence continues at coordinate 6,425 of JBGUGY010000323.1, forward strand.
CCGGAACGCAGGGACAAGCACCTTCGCCATACTGGGACCCGCTTCAGTTCATGATTGTTCAGTGCCATCGACGTGGAATGGAACTTCACGCATGGCTCAATCCTTACAGAGTAAAGACCAAGACATCTACCAACTTGGTTTCTAATCATCTTTATTTCAGAGAGCCCGAACGATTCTTCGTTTACGACAATATGATTTTCTTCAATCCAGGAATAGAGAAGAACCGTCAGTTTATCTGCAAGATTGCAGTCGACATCACCCGACGATACGATGTAGACGGAATACATATCGACGACTATTTCTATCCTTATCCTGTAAAGGGCGAGGCAATTCCCGATGAGGAGACTTTTAGAGCCAACGACATGGGACTGAAGAACATCGAAGATTGGCGACGCTATAACGTAGACCTTCTTGTAAAAGAACTTCACGATTCAATCGTAGCCGTAAAGCCGTGGGTTAAGTTTGGTGTTTCGCCTTTCGGAATCTACCGAAACAAGAAATCAGACCCAATGAACGGAAGCGACACTAACGGCTTGCAGAACTACGACGAGCTCTATGCCGACATCCTTCTGTGGATAAACAAAGGCTGGGTTGACTATTCCGTTCCGCAGCTCTATTGGGAAATCGGTCATAAGGCAGCCGACTATAACGTGCTTGTTGACTGGTGGGCAAAACATGCCAGCGCGCGTCCGCTCTTCGTCGGAATGGACATCGAACGCACCGTGAAGAATCCCGACCCGTCGAATTCAAACCGCAATCAGCAGATAGCCAAATATCGTCTGATGCGTTCTTATCCGCAGATACAAGGCTCGTGCCAGTGGTACGCAAAGCTTTTTGTCGATAATATCGCAAACTATCGTTCGCTGATGCAGGAAGTTTATCACAGAAATATCGCTCTTCAGCCGTTGTTCCTGTTCAAGGATGCCACTCCGCCAGCCGAGGTCACAAAGCTGATGCCTGTAAAGATGAAAGAAGACGGTATGGTCTTGTGCTGGACTCCGCCGGCATATGAAGGCGAGATGGACAAGCCTGTGAAATATGTTGTCTATCGTTTTAACGAAGGCGAGGAGATAAACCTAAATAACTCGGAAAATATCTATACTGTGACGAAAATTCCGTTTGCTCCGCTCGAGGTTTACAACGGAAAAAAGAAGTTTGTCTTCGTGGTTACGGCGCTCGACAGGCTCAATAACGAGTCTCTTCCTGCAAAAGTTGCCGTGAAGCTCTAACAAATTACGCATCTGGCGGATATATCGAAATTCGTTCTAAATGCTTGCTATACTGATTGTTTAAGGCATGATTCCCCAAATAGTATGTTAAAGAGCAATCTCAATTTTTTTCGTCATTAGTGTTCTAATAGGAAAATCTTTATTATTTTTGCAAAACATTACATATTTAGAATCTTGAATAATAACAAGCCAAAAGTAAGTCTGATAACGACTTGTCGAAATCGAGCTAATACAATCGAGAATACTATTCTTAGCGTGTTAGGACAGGACTATCCAAACATCGAGTATATAATTATCGATGGATTATCAAAGGACGGTTCTGTAGAGATTATCCGTAAGTATCAAGACAAGATTGCCGAATTTGTAAGCGAACCCGACGGCGGCGTGTACAATGCCATAAACAAGGGCATAAAACTGGCAACGGGCGACATTATCGGACTTGTTCATTCGGACGACAAATTGTACGAGACAAGTACAATTTCAAGAGTCGTGGAAATGTTTAATTATTCAGATGCCGACTTGGTTTATGCCAATGGTATTTACAGTAATGCAAAAGGTGTTGTCCGCAGAGTCTGGTATTCTGGACCATTCGATAAATGCAAGGTTCGATTTGGATGGTTACCTTTGCACACCACAGTTTACGTTAAACGAGATGCTTTGAAAAAATACGGTCTGTACAACGAAACCTACAGAATTTCGAGCGATACGGATTTCCTTATAAGATATTTATACGAGAACGATTTGAAGGTTGGCTTTATGGACAGAGTTGTTGTTGATATGCGCATGGGCGGACTTTCAACGTCAATGAAGTATCTGGCGTGTAAGTGGAAAGAGGATTTCTGCATCTTCAGACGACATGGCTTCAGTCCGCTATTTTTGCTTATTTTCAAGGTGTTCAGAAAAGTTCCGCAGTTTATAAAGGCATATTTGCGTTAGCTTCCTTTTATGGATTTGCTTTTAAAGTTGGTGAGTGCCGGCGTCCTTAATCGTAAGCCGGTTGTTGATACATCCATTTGTCTGTCTGATGATGAATGGATGAATTTGTATATACACTCGCAAGAACAGGCTGTAACGGGATTTTTTCTCGATGGAATAGGACTTCTGCCCGAGGAAAGCAAGCCGTCGCTCAAACTCCGTTTGCTGTGGGGCAAGGTCCTTCTGAAACTCGAAGATGATAACCGCAGGATAAACCAGCTGGCACATTCGTTCTCGAAGATTTATCAGTCCGAGGGATTGAATCCGTTGCTGTTCAAGGGCGGAGCGGCGGCTTATTATTATGCCAATCCGCTTCATCGTTGTTGTGGTGATATCGATCTTGTTTTTTGGCGGCAGTTTGATGAGGCTCTTGATGTAACCGAGAGATATGAAGGTAACAGAAATCATGAGTTTCGTTACGATGGATATACGATAGAATTACATTCGCGCGCCGAATTTTTCAGATTGCGCCGATTGGACAGACGTGCCGAGACGTTTTTCGACGGTTGGAAGGAAAAGTATCAGACGGTAAATCTTCAGACTCCAGATGGCAAGACGCAGGCTGTTATGATTCCGTCTGAGGAGATGGCTCTGTGCTGCATGCTGCTTCATGTTCTTCGCCATACTATTGAGTCGGGCATCGGATTGAAACAGGTTTGCGACATCATGGCAATTCTTCCTTATGTGAAGAATGTTGATGAAGTCAGAAAATTCATTTCAGCATTTCATATCGGATATTTCGTGTCGTCGTTTTTCGGCTTTCTTTGTCGCGATATGCAGATGGACAGAAAATATCTGTTTGTCGAGCCTTCGTTTGGCTACGGATATTCCCAACTCAGAAAAATCTTCCTTGAGGAAGCCTACAACGATTTTGTAAATAGCGATGAGAATTTGGGATTCTCGGAGAAGTTCTCTCGCGCCATCGGTAGGATAGTGCGATGTCTTAAACTTTCGCCGTTCTTGCCCGAAGAATTGCTCGCATATCCGTTTCTTCAGTTGCTAAACAGACTTCATCTTCGCACAATTTCTATCGACGAAGTGTGATTTTACTTAGATTGTCCCAGAAGATTTGTAAAGATATTTCGCTAATACGCAAAGAAAAAATCCTCATTCAGCAACTTTATACTGAATGAGGATTCCTTCTATTTAGAACGTCTCTGCGATGGTCTTGCAGCACGTTTTTTTCTGATGTCAGCCTTCTTTTTTGCCGAGGCAGAGCCGTGGCTTCCGGTAACGTAGCCTTTCTTCTTGGCTTTGGTATGGAAACCGTCGTCCTTCTTGTTTCCGCCTCGCTTGCTTCCGTGGAATACGATTCCGCCGGTGATTACGTTGTCAATGTTGTCTCCTGCCATATTTTTTCTTTAGTTTCTGAAGAAGAATTTATCTGCGTCTTCGGCGATGTGTTGCCGAGCCAGAACTTCTTCTATGTGATGTGTGTCTTCTGTATCTGCTTTTGCGTGCGTGTGTGTAGACCGATTTTGCATAGGCATCTCTTTCCTTAAGGTCTTTTGCAACGGCTACGCTGTCAGTCAATTCAACCTCCTTAGTATCGCTGAAGGCGAAAACGAGATTCTCTGGCGCATCTGCAAGTTTTTTCAGACTGCCGGCTGGCGTTGCAACATACACACCGCTCTTTATGGTGTTGTGCGCAAAGTCGAACAATACCTCTGGGTTCAGAGCCTGACCGTTTATTCTCAGCTCGAAGTGGCAATGTTCTGTTGTGGCGCGTCCTGTTCTTCCGGTCAGCCCGATGATGTCGCCAGCTCTTACCGTATCGCCAGCCGATACGAAGTTGCGCGAGTTGTGACTATAAACCGTTTCCAGTCCGTTGGTGTGGCGAATTGCTATTACGTTTCCGTATCCGCCGATTATTCTCGATAGGCGAACTACGCCGTCGAATGCCGAGTAGAGATAATCGTTTGGCTTAGTCTTCAAGTCTGAGCCCGAATGATGCTTTCTGCGCCCTCCGAACGGACTGATAACCTTGCAGCCCGGCAGCGGCATGTGCCATTTCAGAGTGTCCGAAATGTCGGACAAGTCGATGTGGACTTTCTGGTTGCTGCCAAACATCTTTGGAGTTCTTACCTTTACCCACATAATTTCAGAGTTTGTGAAATTTGTGTTGAAAGGAATGTTGAACTCTCTCATGCTCTTTGTTGAGTCGGCAAACATTCTTGCTTTCTCTAAGTTATATGATGAGACGTTTCTACTAACAGGTCTCGAAACTCTTCTCTTTCTTACGTTCGTTTTTCTGTGTGCCGGCGTTTTTCTCGAATTGTTGTTGTGTGCCAGCGTTTTGGTGTTACCTAATGAAATTGCTCCCACGAGCAAACAAAAAAATAATCTTCTAAAATTCACTTTCCTATTCTTTTTTACGTTGGTTTTAAATGGCTTTTATAATGCCATTGAGTATTCTTCCTGAGTCGATGCCCTGTCTGCGGGCAGAAAAGAACTCTTCATTTTTTAGAGTGCAGATGTTTGCAATATGTATGTTATCCGTTGCAACTCCGCATTGTTTAAGCTGAATTTTGCACGCTTCCCACAGATTTATGTGCCATTTTGCGTGCCTTTCAGCAATTTTGTTCATGTCGAATCCGGCTTTCTCGAAGGCTTCGTAAACCTCGTCGCCAACTTCAAAACTATCTACCGATATGCTCGGACCGATTTGTGCCGTTATGTCGATGGCTTCGGATTCGTAATGTTTTTTCATTTCTGATATCGTTGCCGAGATTATGTTCTGAACCGTTCCTCTCCAGCCTGAATGAATGGCTGCAACGACCTTGCGCCTTTTATCGTGGAGTAGGATTGGAACGCAGTCGGCGGTGCTTACGGCTATGCAGACCTTGTTGCTGTCGGTTATCAGCGCGTCGATGCCTTCGAGTCTTTCTTGCTGTTCGTCGGCTTTCAGACTGAGAAATTCATCATCGACATTCAAAACCGCCGTTTTGTGAATCTGATGCGGAACTATCAGCCTTGATGTGTCGATACCTAATTCAGCGCAGAGCAGACGCCTGTTCTGAGCCACATGCACGGGATTGTCGTTGCAGAAATAGTTGGCATTGAACGATGCGTAGTTTCCCGTGCTGCATCCGCCGTTTCGCGTTGTGCTGAAGGCTACGATATCTGTGCCGAAAACGTTATAGTCAAACCTTATCTTGCCGTGCATCAGTCTTCGTATTCAAAGTCGTCGAGGTCTTCGATTTCCTCGTCATCATCTTCGTACTCGTAATCCTCATCTTCCCAGTCTGCAAAGTCGGCATCGAGTTTCTTTACATCTTTGTTTCGGTGAACGATGTTTTCTTTGTTGATGACCATTGCAATCTTGTTGCTTTCGCTGTTCATCGCAGCCCATAGCATGTCTTTCAGTGTTGCAATGCCCGTTCCTGTTACGGATGAGATGAATACGTGCGGAATGTCTGTCGGAAGCGTTTCTTCGAGCATCTGAACAAGTTCGTCGTCGAGCATATCAACCTTCGTGATGGCAAGAATCCTCTGCTTGTCGAGAAGTTCTGGGTTGAATTTCGTGAGTTCGCCCAGCAGAATCTGATATTCCTTTGCTATGTCGTCGGCATCGCCCGGCACCATGAAGAGTAGGAGAGAGTTGCGCTCTATGTGACGCAAGAATCTCAGTCCCAAGCCTTTGCCTTCGCTTGCGCCTTCGATAATTCCTGGAATGTCTGCCATCACGAACGACTGTCCGTCGCGGTAAGGAACGATTCCGAGGCTTGGCTCGAGGGTTGTAAACGGATAGTTGGCAATTTTTGGCTTTGCCGATGAAAGCGAAGATACGAGCGTGCTCTTTCCTGCATTCGGGAAGCCCACAAGACCGACGTCAGCCAAGAGCTTCAGCTCAAGGATTACGGTCATCTCCTGCATCGGTTCGCCAGGCTGTGCATATCTCGGAGCCTGATTTGTGGCTGTTCTGAAGTTCCAGTTGCCAAGTCCGCCGCGTCCACCTTTAAGAAGGACTACTTCCTGACCGTCGTCGGTAACATCGCAGATGTATTCGCCCGTTTCGGCATTATACACCACCGTTCCGCACGGAACGTCTATGTATCGGTCTTCGCCGTCCTTGCCGTGGCTTCGGCATTCCGAGCCGTTTCCGCCGTGTCCTGCAAAGACATGACGTTCGTAGCGCAGGTGCAGCAGAGTCCAGTAGTTGCGGTTTCCTCTCAGAATGATATGTCCGCCTCGGCCTCCGTCGCCTCCGTCGGGTCCGCCGTTATAGTTGTATTTTGCGTGATGCATGTGAGCAGAGCCGCGTCCGCCTTTGCCCGAGCGGCAGCAGATACGTACATAGTCAATGAAATTCGATTCAGCCATATATGAAAATAGTCGTAGAAAAAGGCAGCCCACTCCTTGTGTGTTCACGCAGGAAGCGAGCCGCCATAGTATTTTGTTGATTTATTAAATCTTGTCGATAGCCTCGCAGATGTCAGCGAAGATCTTGTCCATTGAGCCCAAGCCCTGGATGTGAGTGTACTTGCCGTCAGCCTTGTACCAGTCGATAAGTGGAGCTGTCTGGCTGTGGTAAGTTACGAGACGCTTCTTGATTGTCTCCTCGTTGTCGTCGGCACGACCGCTTGTCTTTCCACGGTTGATAAGGCGAACCATAAGCTCGTCTTCAGGAACTTCAAGGTCGAGCATGATGCTAACCTCAGTACCGCGCTCAGCAAGCATAGCCTTAAGAGCCTCTGCCTGTGGAACGGTTCTTGGGAAACCATCGAAGATGCAGCCCTCGATTGACTTGCCGAAGCTGTCGTATGTGCTTGCAAGGATGTCAATCATAAGAGCATCAGGAATAAGCTGACCGTTGTCGATATATTCTTTTGCAGTCTTGCCAAGCTCTGTGCCGTTCTTAATCTCGCCACGCAATACGTCACCAGTTGAGATGTGCTTGAAGCCGTACTTCTCAACAATCTTGTCGCTCTGAGTTCCTTTACCTGAACCCGGAGCACCGAAAATTACAATGTTCTTCATTTAAATTATTATGTTTGTTTTAATTTTTAGATGCATGTGTAGATGTCTGGCAGCTCGCGACCGTATCCGTCGTAGTCGAGTCCGTAGCCGACAATAAAATCGTTAGGAATGTTCAAGCATACATAATCAATGTCAAGTTTCACCTTCAGGGCATCTGGCTTTACGAGCAGGCTGCAGATCTTAATTTCTGCCGGCTTCATGGCTTTGAGCATCTCAAGCATAGCCACCATTGTGCGTCCCGAGTCTATGATGTCTTCAACAATAACAACTGTACGCCCTTCTATATTTTCCTTCAAACCCACCAGTTGCTTAACTTCACCAGTAGAACTCATACCGCTGTATGATGCCATTTTTACAAACGTTACTTCCATCGGAATACTCATTGCACGAACAAGATCGGCAGTGAAAACGAACGCGCCATTGAGAGTACCGAGCATAAGCGGATTTTTTCCTTCAAGATCCTTATCCATCTGTGCTGCAACACGTTTAACCTCCTGAGATATTCTTTCTGCAGATATACTCAATTCGAACTTTCTATCAAGAACTTGTACAGTTTTCATCTTGTTGTTTTAAAATTATTCGGCAAAAATAAAAAAAATCCATGATTCATGTCGCATTTATAATGTAAAAAATTATATATTTGCAAAATATGAAGATTTTTACGAATAATCAGCTAAAAGAATTCGATCGCCTGACTATCGAGCGCGAACCAATTAGTTCGATAGATTTGATGGAGCGCGCTTCGGTGGCTATTACCGATGTGCTTGTAAGGCGATGGCCCGATACGAACACGCCCTTCATGGTGTTTGCCGGCTCTGGCAACAATGGCGGAGATGCGTTGGCAGTTTCAAGGCTGCTGGCAGAAAAAGGCTACAGCGTAGAGGTTTTCTTGTTCAATATCAAGAAAACGCTTTCTGCTGAATGTGAGGAAAATTGGAATAGACTCGAAAATAAAGAAAATATAAAGCGTCACGAGATTGTAACCGAGTTCAATCCACCTACGTTTGTTCCCGGAACTATCATCATCGACGGACTCTTTGGCACAGGACTTAATCATCCTTTGCTGAAGGGATATGCTGGTTTGGTTCACTTCATCAACGGACTGCCGGGTGTTCGGGTTGCTATCGACGTTCCTTCGGGATTGTTCGGCGAAGATAATTCGCAAAACATCAGAACAAACATCATAAAGGCCGATTTGACACTGACAATCCAAAGTCCTAAGCTGGCTTTCTTCTTTGCCGAGAACGAGGAATTCGTAGGCGATGTAGAAGTGCTCGACATCGGAATTGACAAACGTGCGATGGAACAGACGGCATCAAGCTATCGAACCATCGATGAACGCGAGGTTGCTGATATCTTGAAGCCGATTCCGAAGTTTGCCCACAAAGGCAGCCGAGGTCATGCGCTGATAATTGCCGGAAGTTACGGAATGGCTGGTGCATCGGTACTTGCAACAAAGGCATGTCTGAAGGCTGGAGCAGGAAAGGTTACGGCTCATACTCCAACGCTTAACAATACGATAATGCAGATTGCCATTCCCGAG
>JBGUGY010000324.1:0-4197 GCA_045111775.1 Bacteroidaceae bacterium
GATAGACCAGATTCATACCCATATTATATTCCAAAGTTTGAGGATGCTGCAGCTTTCAATCCAATAAATGCAAATGATAATTTTAACCCTAGGAAGGGAAATAATGAGGATTATCTGGCTGCGCTTGATAACATTGTCAAAACTCGTGACGGACAGCCAGATGTGTTTTCATATAATTTCTGTGGCAATACTGGGCAGTTTATGTATGATTATTCGGAGAAACGATTCTATGACATCCGTGATAACAAAAATGTCAGAATAGAACCAAGTTCTCTATGGGATTACTTTACTGCACACGACTCAAGAGGAAACTATTACGAATTTAAGGAAAAAGAAGCTTACAATAGTAGTATCTCACCATCTGAGTCCTCACATAGAGGAGACCATTATGTTTCAGCATGGCATATAACTGAGATAAAAAGCTACAATCAGTCTGACTATATAGAATTTGACTATTATAAAAATACTGGCGAGTGTGATAACTATAAAAGTGCAACATGCCTTATTTATGGCATTGATGGTAAAAATGAATGGCGTTCTGCATATTGGTATGGTGGAAGTGCACTTTGGCAGATTGGCTCAAAAGAGAAGGAGGTTATGCGCTATAACGGTTATCTTACCCCCAAAATTAAAAATATAAAGTGTAGCAATGGATTAGAGATCACATTCTTGTTGGATTTCGACAGAAAGGACACAAATGAGGGGGATAAACTAAATGAAATCATTGTAAGGGATACAGACGGAAAAGTTCTAAAAAGGTTTGTATTGGAATACGAATATTTCAAGTCGTATATAACATGCGAGTATGATTCACATTTGGATTACCGTCTTAAACTGAAGTCTGTAAAAGAATATGGTTCTGACAATACTTTAGGTGATGTTTATTCTTTGGACTATTATGGTGAAAGCAGCGGAGAACCGCAGATGCCTTACAGACATAGCTATAGCGGTCGTGACAAATGGGGATATTGTAATGCTCTGGTAAATTCGGCAGATGCAAAAAATTACAAGAAAGCGTTTCCGAATGTAGACAGTGTTTATTTTAATATGCACAAACAATTGTATGGGCAAAGTAAAATAAGCCGTGATGTTTATGCGTCATACAGTGATGGCAGCAATATGGATTCCAATCAAAAATATGCTGTGGCATATATGCTGAAAAGAATCAGATATTCTACGGGTGCATCAATAGAATTCAAGTATGAACTAAACCATTATTCTTGCCCGGAATTCTTTAATTATCCTCCTTTCTCAATAAAAATGATAGAAGGAAAATGCGAAGAATACGGAGCTGGACTACGCATAAAGGAAATCGTAAAAAGTGACGGTAATAATTCGTACACAACGTCCTATACTTATTCTGAGGGAGAAATCGTAGAAGTTCCTCATTTTGTTGCAAGAAAGCACTTTAGAACGACTTATTTAAGTCTTGGTCGCTTTCGCATTTGCTGTGATGATTCTAATGTTTTACAGCAAGTAACTTACTTGACGCAGACATATAACGGGGAAAGCCAGACTTATCTTGAAATATACCCAAATCCGTATAATACGGAACGATTGGGAAATGGTGGCATAGGCTACACAGAAGTCATTGAAAAACGAGGTAAAGCCACAACGATTTATAGATATTCGTCAATAAATAATGAACAAAGTGACAATAGTGAATACAGTACATTCTCAACATATAGAAACTTTATTTCTATGTTGGGCTACGATACTGATTTTGCTGAACACTTTGCATTTCTTGGCTATCCTGAATATTTAAGGGAATATGGAGAAGGCTATACTTTTGAAGATGATCGTTTTGAAACTTATCCCGGTCTGTATGGTACGTATTTCAGCAGAGGCTTGTTACTGAGCAAAACTGTTCTGGAAAATTCTAAGATAAAAGAATCATTCAAAAACGAATATAGAAGTAAGATTCAGCATCGAATTCCTGGAATAATAATGGAACTTGTTCCAGGATGCATAAGAGATTTGGTTTATTTCTCACCAGATCATGAGTTTAAATATAATCCTGTATATAAAGCTTCTTTATATTACCACATCGCTGGTCGTGCCGAGTTGGTGAAATCAACCCATAGCAAAAATGGAGTTTCAACTACGACATCGTACACTTACAATTCAAAACAATCAAGTTGTAAGCACTACAACTACAGACTCATATAACCGCAAGGTGGTGAATACCACAAAATATGTTTCCGACTTCAACGACAGCGTCAGCATAGCTATGCAGAAGAAAAACATGCTCGACTATCCTGTTGAGTGTACCGAGCTAGTAAACGGCAAGGTCGTTTCGGCTAATTTGACGACATACAAGAGATACGGCGGCACATACTATCCTTATGCCGTTTACAAGTACTCGCCAAACAAGCCTGACAGTACATTTGTGCCATACAGCGGAAATGTTCAGAAATGTTACGGAAATCCGCTAATTAACTACACATCCTACTGTAATGGTCGTTTGTGCGAAGCTGTTAAGCCGTCAGGCTTGAAGTACACTTATTTGTGGAGCTACAAGTGGGAATATCCAGTTGCGGAGATAATGAGTAATACGGTTTTCAATGTCGAGAACTATATAAACAACGAGTCGCTTGGTTCAAAGACTTTTGTCAACGAAAGTATGTTTGCAGACTTGATAAATGCGTGCAAGAACAACAACTGGCAGATTGTCAGATATACGTACAAACCATTCATTGGAATCGAAACTATAACGCCATTGTCAGGTGTTACACTTAAATACAGTTACGACGGACTTGGACGCCTTACTGGCACATACGAGAATGGAAATTTAACTGAATCTTACGATTATCATATAAAGAAATGAAAGTAAACAAAATAGCATACATATTGTTTGTCCTCATGCTTCAACTCTCGGATTTAGTGTATTCGCAGAGTACAGACAAAAACTACATTCTGTCTAAGAAGATTCTGGACAACGGAGAGATTACAACCGTCAAGTATATTGACGGTCTTGGTCGTACGGTTGAAGTAGTTGGTAACGGTCTTGGCGGAAACGGAAAGACTGTGGCAAACTACACAAAATACGATGAACTTGACATGCCAACAGAGAACTGGAATAACTTTGTATGTTCTAGTAACTCTCTGGACTTTATTGACGAATCTTCAGCCGCATCGTTGTTGGAAAATACCTACAACGGCGACAAATACGGATTTACAAAAACCGAATATAACATTTTCGGCGAATTGATTGGCTTGCAAGGCGCAGGCGCGGCATGGTATGAGAATGACAAAAAGAGAACCATTAGCTATCTTGCTAACAATGATGCTGACAAGGTAAAGATTTATCAGGCAGATGATGAGAATCAAAAACTTGTTAATACAAAAATGTTCTTTCCTGCAGGTCATTTGAATAAAATTGCCTTAACTGATGAAGACGGCAAGATGGTATATATATTCAAAGATAAAAACGGGAAAGTTGTATTAGTTCGTAGAAGTAACTCAAATGATACTTACTATGTTTACAACACAGTTGGTCAGTTGCGCTACGTCCTCTCGCCCGAATATCAGTATGCCAACCACAAGGAGCAGGCTGAGTACGACAAAAACCACGGCAGTAAGGACAATGTAAACTACAAGGCTAAGTATGCCTACGAATACCGCTACGACGAGCGCGGACGCGTTGTGAAGAAGATTCTGCCGGGCAGCGAGTACATACAGTACTGGTACGACAAGGCAGACCGCCTAACCTATATGCGCGATGCCAACTTGCGCGAGAAAGGATTGTACCGCTTCATGTTCTACGACCGCCTCGGACGCCTTGCCGTGCAGGGCGTATGCGAGTCGTGCGATTACGGTTTCAATGGACAGAATGCCATGCCAAAGGCTGAGTTCGGCAAAACCGGTGCAAAGTACCAGATTGGCGGCTACGGTATAAGCGGAGCTACGATGAGTCATTTTCGTGCAGAAATTGTTAATTATTACGATAATTATGACTATCTTGCAACCGAAATGTTCAAGAAGTCAAACTGGCAGCAGAAGATGGCGGGTGCCAGCGGCGCATGTGCCGTGGGCTTGCCGACAGGCAGCATAGTACGCACATCCAACGGGGAGTATCTTTACGGCTCGGTGTACTATGATGCTAAGGGTCGTGCCGTCCGCACGTTCGGCACGCATCTCGACGGCGGAATGCAGGAGACAAGAACATCTTACACATTTACAAACAACCCTAAGGTT
>JBGUGY010000325.1:0-3449 GCA_045111775.1 Bacteroidaceae bacterium
ACAGCTGGCAGTTGGAGGCCAATGCGAACATCCAAACCAAGGGTGATGTACTGAACTTCCGTATACTCTCACCCTCATACAACCTCGGTTTCGTGGTACAGAAGTGCTGGTTGAAGAATGATGCCCTGTGCCTGCGTGCCAGAATCAGTGATGTGTTCCAGCGTAGCGTACATGATATGGCTCATGATTGTGGTTTCTTCTACACTGTGCAAAAAACACGAAGCCGTAGCCACCGTCTAGACATCTCTATCCGTTACACCTTCAACGCATCCAATAGCCGTTACAAGGGCACAGGAGCAGGCAAATCTGTTCAGCAGCGCATGACAAGCAATTGATATCGTTTTTCTATGATGTGTGTTTGAAAATCCCCTCCCGTTTTTTATGAAACTGGGAGGGGATTCTCGTTGCACCACGTTCTGCCGAATTTCCACGCTCGAACTTTGTTCGCTTGCTACTGAAAGGACGCAAGAATTCGGCAGCATATAGTTAAACCCCGAACTTACGTCCTGCCGAATTTCCGAATTCGGCAGCATATTAGAAATCGGGAATTTGCAATTCCCATTGTCGCAAAGCGACAAAAGTATTTGTTATTGCGCAACACATTTTTCAGCGGTGGAAATTGCAAATTCCCTAATTTTCCCTCAGCCGAATTTGGAAATTCGGCAGAACATGTTTTGGATTTCCACCAACTAATTTAACATTCCTTTTATTGTCGCTTTCAAAGTTTAATATATCTTTGCATTACTTGTCGCAATAACTACGAAAACAAGAGCAAAAACAAGTGAACAACATCTTATACAAAACCGCGAAAGCCTTCCTCTATCACTCGCCAAACATCAGCAAATCAACCCTTTGCAAGATATTTGGCGGCAAGTGGGTTGTCATTTCTGGAGCATCGCACGGCATAGGCAAAGCACTCGCACTCAAGCTGATAGAGGCTGGCGCAGACCTGTTTCTGATTGCGAGGACCGAAAGCGAACTACAATTTCTGCACGACAAGGCAAGGCAGAACGGATGCAACGTGAGAATCTCGGTCACCGACCTTCGAAACCGCAGCGAGCTCGACCGTCTTTGCAGCGTTCTGAAGGAACTGCCGAGGGTTGACTTTTTCTTCTGCAACGCAGGGAAATCCATTCACCGCAGAATCGAAGACGCACTTGACCGTATGCACGACTACGACAGGACTATCGACCTGAATTACAAATCGTTGGTTGCCTTGTCGCTCACTCTCATTCCGATATTGCAGCAAAGTGGCGGAAAGATAATATACACATCATCAGTAAGTTGTCTATACCCGGCAGCACCGGGCTGGAGTGCCTATCACGCATCAAAATGTGCTGCCAACATCTGGTGTCAGACCGCCGATGCAGAACTTAGACGAAAGGGCGTGAGGGTGCAGATTGCCTATATGCCACTCGTCCACACCCCAATGTCGGACGCCACGGAAATGTACAGAAAACTGCCTGCATTTTCTGCCGAAGAAGCCGCAGACATTCTTCTTAGCCTAAGCATCAGCAACAAAAGATGTTACAAACCTTGGTGGGCCTCTCTCACCGAGATTCCAGCCATCTGTCTTTCACCATTGATTAGAAAAATTTACTGTCTGAAAAAATGAAGCTTTTCAAAATCCTTATAAAACTTCACATCGTTACTCCTCGCGGTATCTTCCGACTTGCACAATCGTTTGTAAAAGAGGGCATTACGCTGATGGCTCTGCTGCGCTTTGCCGCCAAATATTATCCCGACAAGACTGCAATAGTATCGGAATCAGACCGTCTGACATACAAGCAACTTTACGCTAAAGCCCTAAGACTTTGCAACATACTCAATCAAAGATTCAGCGTACAGAAATCGGACAATGTAGCCGTGCTGTGCCGTAATCACACAGTTTCGGCTCTGCTACTGCCATCGTTGCAACGCCTTGGCGCAAACACAAAGTTCATAAACACCGATTATGCCGAACAGAACATCCGCGACATCATCTCTCGAAAGAAATTCAGAATGCTGATTTTCGACAAGGATTTTGAACAGAAAATCCCGACTGAGTTTCGGCATTTATCTGTAAGCACGGAAACATTGGCTGAAATGCTGAAAGATACCGTTTGCGCGCCGTCGCCGTTGCCCCGACCACCGTTTTTCAAGAGTCCTCAGATTTCGGTTCTTACTGGCGGCACATCGGGCAGCTACAAGGAAGCATCGCGCAAACCGTCTGTCTTTCAGTTTCTTCCGCCATTCTTCGCACTCCTTCGCGACATCGAAATACATAAATATCAGAGCGTTATGATTGTGCTGCCGTTCTATCACGGCTTCGGACTCTGCACGCTTATAATCTCGCTGCTTATGGGCAAGAAAGTCTGTCTGGCAAGATATTTCGATGCCGATGCCACAATGCAAACAATTATAAACGAACGTGTTGAGGTCTTCCCAGCCGTTCCGGTGATGCTTTCGAGAATGTGGCAGAAAATAGGCTCGGGCAACAACCGCGACATCGAGAAATATCTAAAGTGTATAGTCTGCGGCGGCGACCGTCTGAGCAAGAAGCTGATTAACGAGACAGAAAAGATTCTCGGCTCTGTAATATACAATCTTTACGGAACATCCGAAGCGGGATTCTTTATGCTTGCAACGCCTAACGACCTCAGCATCAACCCCGAGCCGACAATCGGGAAGCCTCTGTCGGGCATTAGATGCAAGATTGAAAACCGCGACTCGCAGGGCATCGGAACGCTTTGGGTACGCTCGCCATGGGCTGCCACATCGCTCAGAAACCGATGGCAATCGACAGGCGACAGGGTCTCGGTAAACGACGAAGGCTACTTCTTCTATCACGGACGCGCCGACCGAATGGCTGTCTGCGGCGGCGAAAACGTGTATCCCGAGGATGTTGAAAAGGCTCTGTGCGAACACCAATCGGTAGTTGCAGCAAAGGCTTTTGCCGTGCCCGACAAGGATTTCGGAACGGTTCTGAATGCCAAGATAGAACTCGAAAACGATGCCGACATCTGCTGCAACGACATCACGGAATGGCTGAAAATAAGGATTCCGCGCGCGGCAATGCCTCACAGAGTGGAATTCGGAAGGCTCACCACCACATCGACAGGAAAGATATGCAACCGGCAGAAGTGAAAAAACGCACGTTCTGCCGAATTTCCGCGCTCGAACTTTGTTCGCTTACTATCTACGTTATGCCGAATTTCCGAATTCGGCAGCATATTAGAAATCGGGAATTTGTCGCTCGAACTTTGTTCGCTTGCTACCGAAGGGACGCAAGAATTCCCATTGTCGCAAAGCGACAAAAGTATTTGTTATTGCGCAACACATTTTTTCAGCGGTGGGAATTACAAATTCCCTAATTTTCTCCCAGCCGAATTCTTGCGTCCTTTCAGTAGCAAGCGACCATCGGTCGAGCGCGGAAATTCGGCTGAACCTATAATCTTATAAGTTCAAAA
>JBGUGY010000326.1:0-2481 GCA_045111775.1 Bacteroidaceae bacterium
CCCTTGTGCTCGCGCAGGTCGTAGAACGACAGATTGTTGGCATAGGCATAGTCGCGCACATCGTTACGAATAGTGTTGCAGAGGTCATCCATCAGCCAGCACTTTTCGATAGGAAGAATCTTGTCGAAACAGCCAGAGATATGGAAGCCTACGCCGTCCATGTGCTCGTATTTAACGCCGCTCTTCACCTCCTCGTTCGTGAGCCAGCGCTTGTTGCTGAATCCGAATTCGAGTTTGTTGCGATAGAACTTTGTCTTCTCGCTTCCCAAAATCGGACTGATTTCAGGAAGTTCAATCTTGCCGATTCTCGTCAGATTATCTGTAATCTGCTGCTGCTTTGCCTTCAACTGCTCCTCATACTTCAGACACTGCCACTTGCAGCCTCCGCAAACACCGTAGTGCTCGCAGAAAGGCGTATCGCGCAACTCCGAATAATGATGAATGTTCACAACCTCAGCCTCGGCATAGCTGTGCTTCTTTCGGCGGACTTGCAAATCCACCACATCGCCGGGCACAACGTACGGAGCAAACACCACAAGGTCATCGACCCTTGCAAGCGATTTACCCTCGGCAGCCACGGCCTGTATCGTAATGTTCTCCAACAAAGGGAGTTGTTTTTTCTTTCTTGCCATAATTTACCTTCGTTTATTACTCAATCTTTTTTGCCATACTGATAGTACCACCAGTATGTCTTGCCGAAATCTTCACGGCATCTGTTCTTCAATTCTGTTTTGTTCTTATATTTCTTCTCCAACATCCGGTAGTCGGAGTAATTACTTTCCATTTCATTGTCGCTGTAAACCACCTGAACGCTGTCAACCTGCATGTATTTGTACAGAAGAAGCGCCTCGGCATAATGCTTCGGAATCTTGTGATTCTTTGACACGTCGTAGTGCTTTACGAATTCCGAAACGAACGACTCAATATCTTTATCGAGCAGATAAGCACACATCAGATAATGCTTCACAGGGGCTTTTGCCTGCTGCGGATGACGGTTCAGAGCCTCGAGATATTGTATTGCCGTGCGATGTTCGCGACGCGGAAGAGCACCCAGATGTCTGTACTGCACAAGAGGCGAAAACAGCAAGTGAGTTGTATCTGCCATGCTGACGAGCAATCCTTCAGAACCGTAATACTGCGGATATTCGAACAGTCGCTCGCCCAGCTCGCCCTTCTTCGAAAGAGCGAAGGCACGCATCGCCGTAATATCGTGGTTTGCCACCTCCGATTCGCTGCCCTCTTCCAGAACAGCATCCATATCGCCGTCTACGATGTAATTCTGCATATTCACATCGTAATGAAACTCATCGTTTGTGTTCGAGATGCACGCCGTTATGCCGAACAATACAGCAAGGATTATGGCATTTCCGCCATACTGACGCCAGAACTCAACATTTCTGTCATCTTCCTCAAAATCGAAGATTGCAAGACGCTTTATCGGCTTGCTCAGAAAGCAAAAGACGATGAGAAGGACGAGCATCAGAATCCATGTCCACGAAAAGCTCAAGCCCGAATAGATTGACGGTCCGAAACTCGTGTAAAAGCCAAGCACCACGCACGACGGCAGATATGACAGAGCGTACAGCTGACGGGTAAAATGCAGCATCTTCTGCACGCCTATCTGCAACAGCACCAGCAGAAACGTAGTGATGCATGCGCCGATTATCGGATTGTATGATGTCTGTCCGTGCGCAAAGGCATACTGTCCGGCACTGATTATACTTCCCTGCATTCTCCAAAGGAACAAGAAACAGAATGCAACGAAAACAAGACCGCACACAACAATGACTGAGCGTACGGTCTTATTACGGTTTATACTACTATAACTCATTATTCTTTATGCCTCTTAAACTTTTTTTAGAACCACAGCTGTGCGCGATGGGATGTACAACTTCAGCCAGCCTTTGCCTGACGACTGATAAAGCGCGTCGGGCTGGGTGAAATGCTCTACCGTATCGTCGGTCAATCCACCGCCGCCAAATTCAGGATTATCGGTATTAAGCACAACCTTGTAGCTTCCTTCTGGAACCAACATACCGTAGTCGCTGAACGACTTTGTAGGGTTGAAGTTGAAGACAAACAGCAAGTCGCCTCGCTTGAATGCCAGAATCTGGTCGCCGTCGTTGTCGCAAATCTTAATCACCGCCGTCTTCTGGATGCCTCGGCTCTGCTTCATCAGATTTATCATCGCCTTGTCAAACTCGCCAAGATAGTTGTAGCACAACTCCTTGTTGTCTACCAGATTCCACTGGCGGCGAGCGTACTTGTAACTCCAGCCGTTGCCGTCGCGCGGAAAATCAATCCATTCAGGGTGACCGAACTCATTTCCCATGAAGTTGAGGTAGCCACCGTTTATTGTTGACAGCGTTACCAGTCGAATCATCTTGTGCAGAGCAATTCCTCGCGATGCCTGAAAATTCTCGTCACCCTTTTTGAAATGCCAGTACATATCCGAATCGACAAGTCTGAATATCAGAGTCT
>JBGUGY010000327.1:0-3957 GCA_045111775.1 Bacteroidaceae bacterium
TTTTGACGAGCCATCCGAACCCCTTTTATGTTGTTATAAAACCAAAAATGAATGAAGACAAAGATGCAATCGTCCGCATTGAATGCGAACGAGAGCCTTCGCTACATACGGCGAGTCTTTCTTGGTCTACATCCATTATGAGGAATAGGAGTTACATCCGAGATGGATTTCACCTTCAATCCCAAAGCGCCCAATGAGCGAACAGCATTCTCGCGACCGACACCAGGTCCCTTCACGAAAACATGAACCTCGCGGATACCATAGCTGACAGCTTTCTGAACAGCAGTTTCCGTAACGGTCTGAGCTGCGAAAGGAGTTGACTTCTTAGCGCCGCGGAATCCGAGTCCACCTGAAGACGCCCAAGAAAGCGCGTTTCCTTTCATATCTGTAATGGTCACAATGGTATTGTTGAACGTAGCCTGAATATAAACGTTACCTTCGTATACGCTCTTCTTTTCCTTTCGTTTCTTTACGTTAGGCATTTACTCTATCCTCCAACTACTCAGACTGCCTTTTTCTTGTTAGCAACAGTCTTTTTCTTACCCTTGCGAGTACGAGAATTCGTACGAGTCCTCTGCCCGCGGACGGGGAGACCCTTGCGATGCCTCAATCCTCTGTAACATCCGATATCCATAAGTCTCTTGATATTGAGACCAATCTCGCTTCTCAGATGTCCCTCAACCTTGTACTCCTCATCAATGATAGTACGAAGTTTCGCCTGCTCATCCTGATCCAAATCGTTCAACATTTTGTTCGGATCAATTTTCGTCTTCTCGCAAATAAGTTTTGCAGATGACCGACCAATTCCGTAGATGTAGGTCAACGCAATAACAACATGCTTATTCGGAAGATCAACTCCTGCTATACGAGCCATCAATCACTCCTCAACCCTGTCTCTGTTTATGCTTCGGATTAGTGCAAATGATACGAATGATACCATTTCTCTTAATAACCTTGCATTTATCACAGATGGGCTTAACACTTGTACGAACTTTCATAAAGTCCCCCAGATAAATAAAAATACAACCAAACCATAGCGACTTGCAATAAGTCACAATTTGGAAGTTTAGTTTACCATAAAACGAGAGATTTGTTCTACACTTATCATGCAAAACAAATCTCTTTTCTTAGTCAGAATAATGAAAAACACGCAATTTTACAATCGGTGAGATTTCAAGCTGCCCTTCTTCACCAATCCATCAACATGATGCATTTTCAAAACAGCATCAACCTGATTCATCGTATCAAGGTCAACACCGACAAGAATCAGCAAGGAAGTTCCGCCCATCAACATCGCTATCGACTGCGGGAATTCAAAAATATTCTGAATGATAGTAGGCAAAACTGCTATCAAAGCAAGATACAGCGAACCGGGAAGAATCAAACGATTCAAGACGCGCTGCATATACTCTTCCGTTTTATCAATCCTGATGCCGGGAATCGAACCGCCATTCTCACGAATCTGCTTCGCAATTTCCGTCGGATTCAACGTAACCTGCGTATAGAAATACGCGAAGAAGATTATCAGAAGAACCAAAAGGATATTGTACCACCAGCCTGTCGGAGTCAAAATCACTGAAAGCTTTGAAATCCAACGAGCCGATGCCTGATTGTTACCGATGCTGGAAACAATCTGAAGCGGGAACGTCAAAAATGAAGATGCAAAAATAACAGGAATCACACCGGACGGATTAATCTTGAACGGTATGTACGTGCTTTGACCGCCATACATTTTTTTACCGACCACGCGTTTCGCATAATGCACAGGAATACGACGCTCACCACGCTGCTCAAAGACAACCAAGGCGATGATACCTGCAAACATCAACAAAACGACAATAACGAAAACAGCATTGATTTCGCCCTTACTAACCTTGTCACCAAGCTCAATAACGGCATTCGGGAGACGAGCGACGATACCAGCGAAAATAAGCA
Source organism: Bacteroidaceae bacterium (assembly GCA_045111775.1). Taxonomy (GTDB): domain Bacteria; phylum Bacteroidota; class Bacteroidia; order Bacteroidales; family Bacteroidaceae; genus Ga6A1. The sequence goes on from JBGUGY010000327.1 coordinate 1,936, forward strand.
TCGAAATACCGTTGCCTATTCCGTGTTCCGTAATCAAATCTCCCAACCAAACTGTCACCATCGCACCCGTGGTCACAGTGAGCATTGCCAACAATCTGAATGCCAGATGATTCTCGATGATAATCGCACCGGGAATGCTGTCCGCATAAACAGTCACAGCGAGGGACTGGATGAGACATACAAAAACCGTACCAATCCGAGTCCACGCTGCAATTTTTCTCTGACCTCCGTCTTCTTGAGCAATCCTCTTCAAAGACGGAAAAATAATCAGTGCTAGCTGCAATATAATCTGTGTTGATACATAGGGCATAACCCCAAGCATAAACACAGAAAAATTAGAGAATGCTCCACCGGCAAAAAAGTCCATATAACTGGCAAACGCATTTTTATTCTGTTTTACGAGCTCATCAAAGTAAGTAATCAACGCGCTTGCATCTATGCCTGGAATGGTCAAGACGCATCCCAAGCGAAAGACTACAAAAATCACAAAAGTAAAGAACAACTTGTTGCGAAGTTCCTTAATTTTGAAAATGTTTACTATAGGATTATTTGCCATCAGAATCCCCAACGCTACCTTTATTTGGCCTCGGTTGAAGAAACGACACTACCACCAGCGGCTTCAATCTTGGTTTTTGCAGATGCAGAAACCTTGTCGACATTAACCGTAAGCTTCTTTGTCAATTCACCGTTTCCGAGAATCTTCACGGCAACCTTAGCAGAGTCAATCAATCCCTTTGAAACCAAAGACTCTTTGTCTACGGTCTCGCCAGACTCGAAAACTTCGTTAAGGATGCAGACGTTGATGATTGAGAATTCCTTCTTGAACGGGTAGTTAGAAAAACCGCGATGAGCGATTCTTCTGTAGAGCGGCATCTGTCCACCTTCAAAACCGACATAGGTCTTTCCGCCTGAACGAGACTGCTGTCCCTTGTTGCCCTTTCCAGCTGTCGTACCATTTCCAGAAGAAGAACCGCGTCCAACAATAAACTTTTTCTTGTTAGCACCCTTCGGCGCATTCAAAATAAAATCTGCCATTAGTTTGACTCCTCTACTTTCACAAGGTGAGCGACAGCCGCAACCATTCCGCGAATGACGGGTGTATCTTCCTTGACAACAGAAGAATTGAGCTTCTTGAGACCGAGACTGCGAACAGTAGCCTTTTTCTCCGGCTTCTGTCCAATCGGGCTCTTAACAAGCGTAACTTTAATCGTCTTTGCCATGATCAACCCCACATATCCTGCAAAGACTTGCCCCTGTTAGCAGCGACAGCCTTCGCATCCATCAACTTTGAAAGAGCGTCAAAAGTCGCCCTTACAACGTTGACCGGACTACAAGATCCCAATGACTTCGAGATGACATCAGTGATTCCGATTGAATCCATAATTGCGCGAACAGTACCACCAGCGATGATTCCTGTTCCAGCGCAAGCCGGCTTCAAAAGAATTGATGAACTCTTGTAGTTACCGACCATATCGTGCGGCAATGTTCCGTTCTTCACGGGAACATTTATCAAGTTTCTCTTCGCACGATCAATACTCTTCCTGATAGCCTCAGACACGTCGTTTGCCTTGCCGAATCCGTATCCAACGCGACCTTTTCCATCGCCGACAACAGTCAACGCTGAGAAAGACATTCTGCGTCCACCCTTCACAGTCTTCGCAGTGCGATTCAACTTGACGAGCTTCTCGACGAATTCCTTCTGGTCTTCTTTTCTATCTCTATCGAATTTATTCTGGCGTTCCATAGAATCTCCTAGAAAATGATTCCCGCTTTGCGAGTTCCATCAGCAAGGGCCTTTACAACACCATGATACAGATAACCGTTGCGATCAAAAACGACAGTTGTGATGCTCTTATCCTGCAGGCGTTTTCCAAATGCCTCACCGAGTTTTGCAGCCCCTTCAGTGTTCGGTTTAATGTCGGCGAACTCTTTCTCCAATGTAGAGATTGAAGCGAGGGTCTTGCCTTCCTCATCATTGATAACCTGAACATAAAGGTTTGTGTTGCTGCGAGTAACAGTCAT
>JBGUGY010000328.1:0-11994 GCA_045111775.1 Bacteroidaceae bacterium
TTGTTGCGTTTTATATTGCATGTTGTAAAGATACGAAAACTTTACGACATAACGAAGCCCTGGCTTGAGAAAGTCGGGGCTTTGATAAAAAAAGGATGTGCCTATTTTGACACACCCTCGTGTTTTTTCTTTTTTCAAAATAACCAAATGAAAAAAAATATTTGTATATTTGCAATTACGGATTAAAACTTAAGTATTGTACAACTTCTAAAAAAGCATTTAAAAGATGAGAAAATACATCGCACTACTTATATTATGTTTATCGACAACGTTTATCCATGCTCAGGACATTTATGCCGAAGACCTTATTGCACTGATGGACAAATCGCTGAGACAGGCAACAAACTTCCTTAGTCCACGAGGTCTGCAATATCAGTTCCAGACCGAAGAAAATGGTCCGAAGCGAATTGTATGGGCAAAGAACGTTACAGTTTCAGAAGACAACAGCATGAAGGTTAACGATTCGCCATACGCAACCGTAACGATAGAATACGACCCGGTACAGGGTAATCAGATTAACTACATGCACTCGAACAAGAAAGCATTCAAGCAGATTCTGAAATATTTTAAGGGACGCGGCTATCAGCCCGGCGAAGAACAGGAAAGAGCTGGAGGAATCAGAGTTGAATACCTAAATAACGAAGGCGACTTTGATGTAACATATAACGAATGGGATGAATATGCATCACTGACCATCGCACAGCGAAAAAGATAAGAAATAATGTTGTAAAACATACTTTAAAAGCACCGTTTTCTTGACAGATATCAAGAAAACGGTGCTTTTTATATATTTCTCATCATTTTATGTTGTAAAACATATTTCATGCGTATCTTTGCAATGTCAAACAGAAAGACATTGAGTATTAACTTAAAAAAAGAAGCTTTATGAAGAAAATGAAATTTGTAGCAGCTAAGGTAAAGAAGATCATCAAGGAAGGTCTTAACGAGAACGGTAAGAACTATATGATGTATCCTTACAACTTCTGAGAGAAGTAAGCTGACAGAAGCAAAAATGTATTAAGAAAGAAGAGAAGGAAAAAAGAGCTACAAACAATTTAAATTTTAAGAGTTATGAATACAATGATTAAATTCGCAGTAAGATTTGCAAAGGAGTTTTTCAAGGGCTTGAACGCTAATGGTATGAACTTAATGAACAACCCTTATGCAATATAAGAGATCAGAACTTCAGGTTGGTCAATGCACCAACGTAGTTGAAAACTAATGCGCCGTAATCACACAAAGAATGTTGATTACGGCTTTTTTGTGCTCTTTTTACATATTTTCCTCATAAAATTCAAATTTATTGCTATCTTTGCTAAAACAAAATAACTATAACCATAATAAATTATGTACACAATACAAGCAAACGAATCAGGTACACGCTCAATCAACATTCTTGACGAGCACCTTAACACAATCCACAAATACTCACTGTTTCAGAACCTTATAGACAGCAACGGAATCGTTGACGAGGGGGTTCTCAATAAACTGAAAATGACAATACGCTCGATGATAGAGTCGCAGACAGAAGACAGAAAAGACCTGCTCGACCTCTGCTTCGACGTTATTTACAATAGCGATATGAAAGCCTTCGGACTGCACAACCTCATTCTGCTTTACATTGAGTGGTGCGGCAAGGCTACAGAACAAAATTAACTAAATGAAGGAGTTCAAATTATCAGACTGGCTTCCTACAACAAAAAAGGAATTAGATTTGAGGGGATGGGATGAACTTGATGTCATCCTGTTCAGTGGAGATGCATACGTTGATCACCCGTCGTTCGGAGCGGCAGTAATCGGCAGAATTATCGAAGCCGAGGGGCTGAGAGTTGCCATTGTACCGCAACCAAACTGGCAAGACGACCTGCGCGACTTTCGCAAGTTGGGCAGACCGCGTCTGTTCTTCGGCATCTCGCCGGGCTGCATGGACTCCATGGTTAATAAATACACAGCAAACAAGCGTCTTCGCTCTGAAGATGCCTATACTCCCGACGGTCGTCACGACAAGCGTCCGGAATATCCGAGCATAGTATATTCAAAGATTCTGAAGCAACTGTGGCCCGATGTGCCTGTTGTTTTGGGAGGAATAGAAGCATCATTGCGCCGACTCACCCACTACGATTATTGGCAGAATTCGCTACGCAGAAGCATTTTGTGCGACAGCGGAGCCGACATGATTCTCTACGGAATGGGCGAAAAGAATACGGTGGCATTGTGTCGTGCGCTTCTCGACGGACTTCATTACGACGAAGAGAAAGTCACGACCGAACTTTTTAACGAGATTCTGTTCAGACATCCTGTCAATCAGACGGTTATGTGGCTGAAAGAAGACCGTATTCCCGGAGGCATAAAGAACGACGACCTCATTCTGCACTCGCATACTGAATGCCTGAAAAACAAGAAGTTCGAGGCTGAGAACTTCCGCCACATCGAGGAAGAAAGCAACAAGTATTCGGCTCAGCGAATACTTCAGGAAACCGACGGCAAATATGTCGTCGTAACTCCGCCGTTCCAGCCAATGACACAGGGCGAACTTGATGCTTGTTTCGACCTTCCGTATACTCGTCTGCCCCACCCTAAATACAAGGGAAAGCGCATTCCGGCGTACGACATGATTAAATTCTCGGTAAACCTTCACCGAGGCTGTTTCGGCGGATGCGCCTTCTGTACCATCTCGGCTCATCAGGGAAAATTCATCACAAGCCGAAGCAAGGAGAGCATCATGAAAGAGGTGAAAGCCATAACCGAGATGCCCGACTTCAAAGGAAATCTGTCGGATTTGGGCGGTCCGTCGGCAAATATGTACGGAATGCACGGCAAGAATCTCGACATCTGCCACAAATGCAAGCGTCCGTCGTGCATCCACCCTTCGGTATGTAAGAATCTGAACACCGACCATAGCCAGCTTCTCGATATTTACAAGTCTGTAGACAAGATTCCAGGCATAAAGAAGAGCTTTATCGGAAGCGGCGTGCGATACGACCTTCTGCTGCACGATTCTGGCGACGAGAAGGTTAACAAAGTGAACCGAGAGTACACTAAAGAACTGATTACGAAGCATGTAAGCGGACGACTAAAGGTAGCTCCAGAGCACACTTCGGACAAGGTTCTGTATCTGATGCGCAAGCCGTCGTTCACGCAGTTTTACGAGTTCAAGCACATCTTCGACCAGATAAACAAGGAGACGGGAATGCACCAGCAGATTATTCCGTACTTCATAAGCAGTCACCCAGGCTGCACCGCCGAAGACATGGCAGAACTGGCGGTTCTGACAAAAGACCTCGACTTCCATCTGGAGCAGGTTCAGGACTTCACTCCTACCCCAATGACCGTGAGCACCGAGGCTTGGTACACCGGATATCATCCGTACACGATGGAGGAGGTTTTCAGCGCGAAAAATCCGCAGGAGAAACTTGAACAGAGGCAATTCTTCTTCTGGTACAAGCCCGAAGAGAGGCGCAACATTGCAAATGCTCTCCGCCGAATGAATCGCAAAGACCTTTTGGACAAACTCTATCACGACGTGCAACCGCAAGATTACAGGGATGATAGAAAGCGACGCGATGAGCCTCAGAAATCAAAGTCGAACAACAAAAAGGGAAAGAAGGAGCAAGACAAAAAGAAGTCGCACTTCGACTACCACAAGGATTTTGAAAAAAAGATTCACAAGAGTTATAAGAAATAAAAAAACTCGCAACCGATAAAGTGTTGGTTGCGAGTTTTTTATTACCATTTCAACTCAGTAGAATTCATGTAGTTTGGAGCGAGTTTTATGCGTTCGCCGGCAAGTTCAAGGAACACAGCAACGTTGTATTTCTGTCCGGGCTTTCCGCTCGTGAAATCGCCGCGAAGGACGAAACTCTTCTGCATTCCCTGCTCCATGCTGATTTTCAGTGGAACAGTATAGGCAAGCGAGTTGCCACCTTCGACAGGGAAAACGAAAGCGTAGATTTCGGCATTTGGCAAAGGCTTGTTCGCCTTCAGGTTTACAACCACCTCGACCTTGTTTCCGACACCCTTCACAGCCTTTATGCCGCTTGTTAGCACCACGCCGAAGCCTTCAGCCTTAATATTGAGACGCGGAGGCAGCAAACCACGCTGAAGCCTCATCTTCTTGGCAACGCTCGTTCCGTCGAGCATATAAGCCGGATAGACGAGGTACGAGCCGCCTTCAGTAACATCCTCGCTTTTGAGTTTTATGCGACTGAAATAATGACGTGATTCGAGCTTGCTGAATTTCTGATAAGGAATGAATGTTTCTGCCTTTGTAGCCTCGTTTACGACGATGCAGCCGAACGTTCCGCTCATGTCGAACATCGAATAATTCTGGAATTTTCCTTTCAGTTCGAACACATCAGAACCGCCGTCTTTTACAACGCCTCCGGTGAGCGACTCAAAGCAGCGCATCTCGCTTTTGTAGAACTTCGAAGCCTTTGGCTTTATGCCAGTGATGATATAGTGCAGACAGCCTGTAAAGGTGAATTTTTCAGCCATTCCGGGTTTGAGAGCCGACATCAGATAATATCCGTTCTCATCACCCTCCCAGCCCATGTTGTAGTGAAAATAGCCAAGTTGATTTATTCCGTCACAGACGAAAGTGTGCGCACCGAGTTCCGTGCGGATGCTGTAAACTACGGGGCGACCGCTTGAAAGCTCGGCACAGATGATTTTTCGCCATTCGTCGTCGGAATAGAAAACGCGTTCTTCGTACATCATCGAAGGGTCATAGCCGTATTTATCGCGCAAAGCCGCAACGATATCCACCATCGGAGCACTCGTCTCCTCGCCGTAAGTAGCCTTGACGCTGCGACCGCAATCAAGCATCAGCTTCGATACGGCATCGATATTTGCCTTCGGAGATTTTGAATTGTACGAGCCAAGCATACTCTGCCACGGATAGGCAGTTGCAGGATATTTGTAGAAGTTCATGACCTGAGCCATAGCGGTAGCAACGCAACCTGTGGCACAACGTTTTCCGCCCTTCACTGGGCAAGCCGAATTATACGGTTCGTATTGTCCCCAAGCCGTTTTCAGAAGTGGTTTGATGACTGTCTGAGGCTTCACAAGCGAAGTCGTCTTAGATGCCAGTTCGGGATGTTCTATGGCGAAAGAAATCTGCCTTCCGTAGTCGCTAATCATCGTCTTCATGCTTATCGGAAGCAAGTCCCAGTCGAACTTTCCACTTTCGCTGTACATCAGCACATCTTCGGTATTCGTATCGGCAGAAACCATGATATATCCGCCGTTGTTTGCCCTATTGAAGATGTAGACGAGCTTATGCTTGCTGTTCCGCCCGATGTGAGCAAGGGTTAGCGACGAACTTTTGCCGGGTGCATACTTCTGCAAGAAAGCCACGGCAATCCTCTGTGCCTGAGCGGAATCGCGCTGACTGGCACGCGCGCCGACAGCAACAGTCAGCACGGCAAACAAGACAAGCAGTATTCGTTTCATAGTCATTATTATTTGTGTTGAAATTTACTTTTCGTAGCGGCTTCCCCAGCACTTCATCATCCGTTCGCGGTGCTTCTGCTCAGCCTGATTATCCTGAGCATGCCAGAGCCTTACATTCTGCAAATCGTCGGGCATAAACTGCTGCTGGACAAAGTGTTCGGGATAGTCGTGGCTGTACTTATAGCCGTCACTGTAGCCCAAATCTGCCATCAGTTTTGTCGGAGCATTACGCAGATGCAGCGGAACAGGCAGATTTCCTGTCTGCTTTACGAGTTGGAGCGCGCTGTTTATGGCATTATAGGCCGAATTACTCTTAGGACTTGTGGCAAGATAGATTGTTGCCTCAGCAAGCGGAATGCGACCTTCGGGCCAGCCAATTTTCATCACGGCATCGAAGGCAGCGTTTGCCAAAAGTATGGCGTTTGGGTTGGCAAGACCTATATCCTCGCTCGCGCTTATAACCAACCGTCGGGCAATAAAAGCCGGATCTTCGCCACCCTCAATCATGCGGGCAAGCCAGTAGATTGCGGCATCGGGGTCGCTTCCACGGATACTCTTAATAAAGGCTGAGATGATGTCGTAGTGCATCTCACCATCCTTATCATAAGCCAGCGGATTCTGCTGAAGACGGTTCACAACCTTATCGTCGGTTATGACGATTTCCGAATCGTCTGACGCGCCTTCAGCCTCAACGACAAGTTCAAGAATGTTGAGTAGTTTTCGGGCATCACCGCCAGAATACCGAAGCATGGCATCGGTTTCTTCAAGCCTGATATTCATTTTGTTCAGAATATCATCTTTCTTTATTGCCAGATGCAGAAGTTCGAGCAAATCGTCTTTTTCGAGGCTCTTCAGAACGTAGAGCTGGCATCGCGACAAAAGCGGTCGGATTACCTCGAACGAAGGATTCTCGGTTGTTGCACCGATGAGAGTTACAACACCCTGCTCTACCGCTCCGAGAAGAGAATCCTGCTGCGACTTGCTGAAACGGTGAATCTCGTCAATGAAAAGAATCGGACTTGTCTGCGTGAAGAAACGTCCGTTTCGGGCTTTCTCGATAACTTCGCGCACATCTTTAACGCCCGAAGTGACGGCACTCAGCGTGTAGAACGGCACTTCGAGTTTGTGGGCGATGATGTTGGCAAGCGTCGTCTTTCCCACCCCCGGAGGTCCCCAAAGGATGAACGACGAAATTCGTCCGCCGTCAATCATCTTCCGAAGCACGGCACCCTCGCCAACAAGATGCTTCTGTCCTATGTAATCGTCGAGCGACTGAGGTCGCAAGCGTTCTGCTAATGGCTTCATAATCTGATTTTTAGAAAGTTACTCTAAACATAAATCTTATGCCCCACTTCGTGCTTGTCGGAAGGTCGAGATAGTTGAGTCTTCTGACATATTCAACATGAACGAGCTTGAATATATTGTGGATTCCCACGATAGCCTCGACGTATGGCACTTTCGGGTCCATAACGTAACTGCGGTAGATTGGATTTCCGTCCTCGCCGATGCGATATGTTCCGTCGGCATTATAGTAAGCCGGAAAATCCATCAGAATGTCTGAATTCTGATTCTGCGCAAGGAACGGATTGTTCTTGTCCGTAAGCTTTCCCCACAACACGTTCACACCGATGAACTCGCGCCATTTAAGTTTCTTCAGCAGAGGAATTCGGTTGAAAATCTTTCCGTTCAAATCCCACGATGTCTGCAAAGATGCGTAACGGTCGTTCAGGAACTCCATGTTGTTGATGAGGTTGAAAGTCTCGTCCTCCATGATGTACGACAGATTCGCCGCCGGCGTAATAAGCAGAGGATAAGGCACTTTGTTCCACTGTGCACCAGCCTTGATGTGCGTGTCAATCTTTCCCCACGAAGTGAGCCACAAGCGTTTGTAGAAAGTCACTTCGGAGAAATTGTACTTGTAGTCTCCGCCAAGCACATCCTTAAAGCCCATTGTGTGACTGATGGTAAACACCGGCGCATCGAGGTTGATAGGCACTCGGCGCTGCTTTGTGTTGATGAATGTCTCGCCCGGCGCAAAGCGGAAGAATACCGTCGCCTCGCTCGTAGTGAAATCCTTGCGGTCGTAGTAGAAATTAACGTCTCTGTGGTTTGGCAGATAACGATATTTCAGCTGGTCGCAAGCCTCGTTGTTGCTGTTTCGCAACTGAACCTGCATCTTGAAACCGTTCTCGTACTCGCGTTCGTATGTAAGCTGACCGTAACGCTCGTAAAGCATCTGGTTCACATCTGTAAACTTGAACGAGGTGAACATATTGTCCTTATCGGTATGCACAAACTTGTCGTTTGGCGAAACCACATCGTACTGATAGTGGAAGGCTATAGAGTTTTTAGGGAACTCACGCGGAAGATACTCCTTCTTGTTGAACGAATATTCAACCTCGCCCATGTACTTCCACCGGCTGTCGCGGAATCCGTATGCGCCATAGCCTTTGAAGAACCAATGCTTGTTGAGGTTAGCCGTTGTCTGTCCGCTCGCTCTCAGACGCAATCCGTCAACCGAATTCTGTGTGATGATAGTATTGCACGGACCGATATCAATCTTGCTCGGATGGTCTTTGTCGCCCGTCTCAACGAAGTTCTCGATTAAGGCTTTCAGACAGAAGAGGACGTACTTGAAGCCCTTTATCTGCTGAAGGCTCTTTACAAACACATCCATGTCACCCTCGCTCTTGCTCAGTTCAACCTGTCGGTATTCCTTCCAGAAGCTGTCGTCGCGCATCATGGCATCAGCCTCCTTAATCTCCCTGCCCTTGCGCTTGAAGAGTTGCTTCGGAAGTTCGTCGAAAGCAAAATCCTTGTATTTCGTAATTCTTCGAACCTGAAATGAATTCATGAAGTTTGCCACCTTCAGTTCGACAAGCATATCGTCTGACACGAGCACGCGCTCGCCCGACGGCAGCGTCTCGAACTCCTGAAGAATCTGCATATTATCGACAAAATTGATGTCGCTCTTCTTCGGAATATTGAGGTAGCATTTTTTTATCTGATAACTCGAATCGGCGAAGATATAAACATGACCGGAAAATCCGAAATCCTGCGAATTGTTAGGCACGAAACTGACGTCGATGCATCGGGCATTGTCAACCATCAGCGTGTCCATGATGTAGTATTTGTAGAACCCGATTCCGGCATTGCTCACAGGGCTGTTGAACGGATATTGCAGAAGTCTTATCTCATCGTCGTAGATGTTCACGTCGGTGAAAACATCTTTCATCACGGTTGTCAGAATGTCGCCCGTATTGAGCAACTCGTTCACACCCTGATTGTTCATTCCCTTTATGATGTCCTTCTCGCTCTTCGGGTCTTTGCGATAGATACGCTGCGTAACCGTCTCGTTTACCGACACCGGCAGAATCTGCTTTTGTGTTTCGGGGCAGACTTCGAGCTGCTTCTTCAGCTGCGGCATATTCTTAAAGATTCCCTCGTTCATCTTTGTCGAATCCATGTTATTGAACGAGAGCGTTATCTTCTGATACTTGTTGTACTGATAGAAATCGTGCTGAGCCAAATCGCTCTGCTTCTTAGCGGCAATAACCTTCTTCATCAGTTCTACCGCCGGATTGTTCTTTCGGCTGTACTTCTGCTTTTTCGGCTTTACCACAACCTCGCTCAACTGAACATCGTCGGGCTGAATCTTAACCTTCAGTCGGCGTGTTGACGAGCTGATTGTGACCGTCTTCTTTACATATCCAACGGCAGAGAACGTAAGTTTCTTCCACTCCGGATGAAGCGGCAGCGTGAAGTTTCCGTCAACATCAGAAATCGTACCGATTCCCTTGCCGTCGTAGAATATATTCATATAAGGAATAGGCTCGCCGGTTGTCGACTCTGTTACAACGCCGGTAATCTCCTGAGCCGACGCGGCAATATAAACAAAGCACAGAACCAAGACGATAAATAGTTTCTTCATTACAAATCTTTACCTTTAATATTAACAACAATTATTTGATGTTCAAGCCACTCTGCAAAAAACAGATTCGTGCGTGGACATAACATCTGTTTGCGGCGCAAAGATAATGAAAACTCAAACACGCGCAAAAGTTTTCATACATTTTACACACATTTTTAGACATATTAGCGAGTCAAAATCCAATAATGTTTTATTTTTTTATAACTTTGCACAATCGTTTTTATTATTGAAGCCACTAAATTATATATGATTTCGATTCTTATACCAGTCTACAACAACAGTTGCGACAGACTTGTTTCCGACTTGCACAAGCAGGCCGAAGCACTTGGTATTGAGTTCGAAATCATTGTGATGGACGACTGCTCAACCGACGATGAGAGCAAACTAAAGAACCGCACGCTCCGTAATCTCAGTCACTGCCGATATATCGAGAACGAGCAGAACGTGGGACGGTCGAGAATCAGAAATCTCTTGGCAGCCGAAGCCAGATTCGGCCTCCTTTTGTTTATGGACAGCGACGCCATCGTTGTACGCCCCGACTTCATCACCAAATACTTGGAGGCGGCTAAGCAGCACGATGTTGTATGCGGCGGAATATGCCACTCCACAACGCCTCCGCCAGCCAACATGATTCTGCGATACATCTACGAAACCGAATCGGAGAAAAAAGTGGCGAAGAATACCGATGACAACGACCCGTGCTCGCCGTTCAAGACATTCAACTTCTTGATAAAGAAGAGTATCTTCGACATGATAAAGTTCGACGAGCGATACAGCGAATACGGCTTCGAAGATGCAAAATTCGGCATCGACTTGAAGACCAGAGGCTACAGCGTATATCAGATTGACAATCCGTTGCAGCACGACGGACTGGGCACAAACGAGGAGTTCATCAACAAGGTCGAGACATCGCTGCACACACTCTACAAGTTCCGCGACGACCTCAAACTCTACACCCGTTTGTTGCAGATGACAGACAAACTCAACGCCCTGCACATGCTTCCGCTGGCAAGAATAGCATATCGCATTTTCGGTTCGACGATGCGCAAGAATCTGTGCAGCAGCCGCCCTTGCATCAGACTTCTGAACATATATAAACTGTGCTTCTATTCGACTATCAAAAAGTAATTTTATTGCATCATAAACTATCTAATACAACATCAGCGGACTACTTCAATATTTTATCTGACAAAACTGCCCGATAATTCAGCATAATTTTGTATTTTTGCATCCAAATTTTGATTTATTATGGCAGAAAACATTGCAAACGAGGCCGCAGAGAAAAAAAGCCTCAATTTTATTGAACAAATTGTAGAGAAAGAGTTGGCAGAGGGAAAGAACGGAAAAAGAGTGCAGACACGCTTTCCGCCAGAGCCAAACGGCTACCTTCATATCGGTCATGCAAAGGCAATCGCGCTTGATTTCGGCATAGCCCAGAAATATGGCGGCGTGTGCAACCTTCGCTTCGACGATACCAACCCTATCAAGGAAGACACCGAATACATCGACTCAATTAAGCAAGACATCGAATGGCTTGGCTTTAAGTGGGGAAACATATACTACGCATCTGACTATTTCCAGCAGTTGTGGGACTTTGCCGTTGAACTTATAAAGCGCGGCAAGGCTTATGTCGACGAGCAGTCAGCCGAAACTATCGCCGCACAGAAGGGCACGCCTACACAGCCGGGAACAGAAAGTCCGTTCCGCAACCGTCCTATCGACGAGAGCCTTGCCCTCTTCGAGAAGATGAACAGCGGAACAGTTGAGCCGGGAAAGATGGTTCTGCGCGCCAAGATTGACATGGCAAACCCTAACATGCACTTCCGCGACCCAATCATCTACCGCGTACTAAACATTCCGCACATCCGCACAGGCAACAAGTGGAATGCTTATCCTATGTACGACTTCGCACATGGTCAGAGCGATTACTTCGAGGGCGTAACACACTCACTCTGTACGCTAGAGTTCGTTGTTCACCGTCCGCTTTACAGCCTCTTCATCGACTGGCTGAAGGAGATTCGCGGCGACGAGGGCGACATGGACGACAACCGTCCACATCAGACCGAGTTCAACAAACTGAACCTCAGCTACACTCTTATGAGCAAGCGAAATCTTCTCGCACTCGTAAAGGAAGGCTTGGTTAATGGCTGGGACGACCCACGAATGCCTACAATCTGCGGATTCCGCCGCCGTGGCTACAGCCCAGAATCAATCATCAAGTTCATCGACAAAATCGGTTACACAACATACGACGCCCTCAATGAGTTCGAGCTTATGGAGAGCGCGGTCCGCGACGACCTCAACAGCCGTGCCACACGCGTAAGCGCAGTGCTCGACCCTGCCAAGCTTGTCATCGTAAACTATCCTGAAGGTCAGGTTGAGGAGATGACTGCTATCAACAACCCAGAGAACGAGGCAGACGGCACTCACACAATCGAGTTCAGCCGCGAGTTGTGGATTGAGCGCGACGATTTTCAGGAGATTGCCGAGAAGAAATTCCAGCGTCTTGCTCCGGGCAAGGAGGTGCGTCTGAAGAATGCCTACATCATCAAGTGTCTTGAGGAGAACTTCTGCAAGAAAGATGAAAACGGCAATATCGTAGAGATTTATGC
>JBGUGY010000329.1:0-3111 GCA_045111775.1 Bacteroidaceae bacterium
CTTGCGTCCATTCGGTAATAAGCGACCAGAGGTCGAGCGGCAAATTCGGCAGAACTAAGGTCGGTAGCTATTCTGCAAACAAGAAAACGGCAGCAACGGCTACATCCTATTTCTTCGATAAGTAATGCGCCGCTGTTGCCATTTCGGAAAGTTCTAAGTAGTGCAACATGCCTTATAGTGTAGCGGTAAGGAATGTTGCATTTCCAAAAATAAACAGAGTATTTTCCGATGCCGGAACAAGTACCGTTTCGCCTTGGTGCATGTTTATTCCGTTGATGTTGGCTATTCCGCTGAGGCAGATAACCACCACGAACGACTCAGTCTTGAGGTCAATCTTTGCCGATTCTTGCACAACGACCCTGTTCACCCTGAAGTAAGGGCAGCTTACGAGTTCGGAGTTTGGCAGAGTGCTGTCGTAAGACGTGCGATATTCAGAATACACGTTGTAGTCGATGGCATCTTTCGCCTGCTCAATGTGCAGTTCGCGCGGCTTTCCGTTGGCATCTTTCCGCCCGAAGTCGTAAACGCGGTACGTTATGTCTGATGTCTGCTGAATCTCGGCAAGAAAGTTGCCTGCTCCTATGGCGTGAAGCCTTCCGGCAGGCAGAAAGTATAGGTCGCCTTGGTGCGACTCGTGCGTGGCTATCACGTCTTGCATGGGCGAGTGTCCGTCGATGGTCTCAGCCTTGGCAAGATGCTCGTACTCGTCGGGCGTAATCTTTCGGCTTAGTCCGGCATAGATTTTTGCTCCCGGCTTGCTCTTTATTATGTACCACATCTCGGTCTTTCCGGCGCATCCGTGGCGTTTCTGCGCCAGCTCGTCGTCGGGGTGAACCTGAACGGAGAGGTCTTGCCGCGAGTCTATGAACTTTATCAGCAGCGGAAATTTGTTTCCGTACTTCTCGTAAACCTTTCTGCCCACAAGCTGCTCCTTGTACTTGTCTATAAGTTGCGGCAGAGTAAGTCCAACGTCCACATCGTCGGCAATGCCACGGTTGGCAGCCACGCTCTCGTGTCCCGGCACAGCCGATATTTCCCACGATTCGCCGATGTTCTCCTCGTTTGTTCCGATGCTTTTGAATGGTGCTATAAGCGAGCCTCCCCAGATGGTCGGTTTAAGGTAAGGCTCAAATTTATAGGGTTTCATATTCTTGCTGATATTTTAATTTTCATGCTGCAAAGGTAGCGAGTAAAAATGTAAATTCATACCACTTTTTTTGCACATAATTGCACTATACAAATAAGTTGCTGCCAATGATTCGGTTGTTTCGTGTTGTATAACATATTGTCATTTTTAAAGGTTAGGTTATAAATTCGTAATTTTGCAGTCGCATTGAATTATTTCGTTGAAAAATAACATCATTTTCAGAAATTTAGAATCAAACTTTATACCAAACAACAATGAAAAAAATAGTTTTTTTGCTATTCGTGGCATGTATGGCGGTTGTGACTGCCAAGGCGTGGCGCAATATGCCTATGCCCAAACTGCACATCGAAGGCAGATATCTTGTTGATGAAAACGGCAACAAGGTAAATCTTCATGGCGTGGCGCAGACCTACAGCCCTTGGTTTAACGAGAAGGGCAAGTATTGGGACAACTACGATGTGGACAACTGTCTGAAATACAATAAGAGAGTGCTTGACGGAGCGCTCGACAAGGGCTACAAGATAAACGTGCTTCGCCTGCACATGGACCCTTATTGGAGCAACAATCCAAGCGCAAATAATGGTAACGAGAGCGACATCTCGGCTTTCAACATGCTTCGCTTCAAGCAATATTTCAACTCGGTTTTCTACGAGATGGCAAAGTATTGCGAGGCAAACGGAATCTACGTCGTTATGCGTCCGCCGGGCGTGTGTCCCGAGGAGATTACCGTAGGCGACAACTATCAGAAATATCTTATAAAGGTGTGGGAGTATGTTGCCGACCGTCTTGTAAAGGAAGGCAACACGTCGATAATGATTGAGCTTGCCAACGAGCCTATAAGAATCTGCAAGACTGATGCTTCGGGCAACAAGGTAACAACTGGCGCTTCTGCCGACTATTTTCAGCCTATTGTCGATGCAATCCGCGCAAAGGGCTGCAACAACATCATCTGGGTTCCAGGACCGGGATATCAGAGCGATTATCGCGACTATGCCGCTACACCAATCACGGGCGATAACATCGGCTATGCCGTTCATTGCTATCCGGGCTGGTTTGGCAGCGATGCCGAGGTAGAGAGCGCAGAGCACACCGGCGATGTTTCGGGCGGCGGATATAATGGCTTCATTAACGGATGGCACGAGCGCATTAACTGCGTTACCGACTTCGCCCCAATCATCGTTACCGAGATGGACTGGGCGGCTAAGAAATATGATTGCTCGTGGGGAAAATCAACAACTGGCGTAAGAGGCGGCGATGGCTTCGGAGCAAACTTCAAGTTCCTTTGCGATTATACCGGAAACGTAAGCTGGACGGTCTTCACAGGTCTGAATCTCTTGGCTGAGTATGACGAC
The DNA here is from genome assembly GCA_045111775.1 of Bacteroidaceae bacterium. GTDB lineage: Bacteria > Bacteroidota > Bacteroidia > Bacteroidales > Bacteroidaceae > Ga6A1. The sequence goes on from JBGUGY010000329.1 coordinate 2,500, forward strand.
AGCAAGCCAGACGGCTCAACATTCCTTACCGACCCAGAATCGTGCGCGCGTCCTGTGTACCGTTGGTTCAAGGACTATGCTGCCGAGTGGCCTAACCCAACAGAGGATGCCCGCAAACTTGTGAGCCTCGAACTGGGGTGTGCCGACAACTTCAAGATTCTTCCGGGCAACGCTATCGCCATTCCTGTTGATGCTACGTTTGCAGACGGACACAAGTCGTGCGTAAGCGCAACAGCCGATTACAGCATCAGCAATCCTTCGGTTGCATCGTTCAAAAACGGAATGTTGCTGTGCAATGGGGCAGGCGAGACCGATGTAGTGATATCTCTAACCGACGACTTTGGCACACGAAAAGAGGTGAGCGTTCATCTGACGCTTACTCCGTTCCCATTGACGGCTGATTCATTCAATCCTAATATCTGGGAGAAGGGCTCGTTCGACGAGAATACAGGCACGCTCATAACCGGAAAGTACGGCTTTGGCGGATGGACTTACAACAACGGCTTCGACATGTCGGGCTACAAGTATCTTGTGGTTGAGTTGTACGAGAAACAGAATGTTTCGGCAGAAATTCATCTTTTCGACGAGAATGACAATTGGGCAAAGAACGCT
>JBGUGY010000330.1:0-8563 GCA_045111775.1 Bacteroidaceae bacterium
GGGTAAACTCTTGTCCAGTAAAAGTCAACAAAGACTCAATCATTCTGAAATGCCGTGAGTATGAAGTATTAGACACTCTTCTGTTAGACAAAATGCTTGCAGATGTGCAGTCGCGTTATTGTGCCAAATATTTGGGGCTGAAAATAATACGATATAGTTTTTCTGAAGATGAAAAACATATTTTTGAAGCGTGTAACTGTTCATGCCTCGAAGATAGTTTGACGTTTGGACATGTATTTTATAAGGGACTTGACATCTTTATACCTGCGGGTACTTCGAGTACCTTGTTCAAAAGAAAAAAAGCAAAAAATGTCGTTGTTGTTAAAGAAGGAAGGCTAAATGAAACATGTTGTATGTTGTTCAACTATGATTTAAACGGACTATTTTTAGAAGATAGAGACCTCACTTACAGAGATTATTTGAAATGGGATAGTTATAAGTATGAAATTGCAGATACTGTATTGCTCGACAAAATGCTTGAAGATGTTCAGTTGCGCTATTGTACTAAATGTTCGGAACTAAAAGTAATACAATACATCTATAGTTCAAAAGAGAATAAGCATACTTTTAGGACGTACAACAAATTTGGTACAGAACAAAAATTCTTCCTCAGTTTAGCTCTTGGACATGTATCATATAAAGGGGTTGTTATCTTAATTTCTGTTGATTCCCCCGAAATCTTATTCAAAAAAACGAATCTGAACGTGTTGTTATTGCTGTAGAAAGAGCGGTACAATGTGAAGTCTGTGAAATTTGGTATGACTATGATGAAAAAGGTATTTTTTTAGGAGAAACAGTTAAAAATGAGATTTCTTCTCCAACTCTCAAGAAAATATGCCAATAATATTTTTACTACAGATTAGCATACAACAAAAATGAATAGCTCAAGGTTGTTAATTTTTGCGATTGTAATGGTTGTCTTGCCATTATTATCATTTGGACATAATGAATGTGATGGATTCTTACGCCATTCACTAACGGTCGTAGAAGATACTATCTGTGGCTCGGAAGACAAAGAAAAGCCTATGGCGTTTCCTGAGGTTTTGCCGGAATTCTCCGGAGGTGATAGTAAGATACTCTCATTTGTTACTCAGAGAGTGGAGTTTCCGCAAGAAACATTAGATGCCGGAATTACGTCAACAAAAATTGTCGTTTCTTTTATTGTTGAAAAAGACGGGTCTGTTTCCGATTTTAAGGTTACACATTCAATAGAGAAACACTTGGATGAGGCTGTCGTATCTGTATTAAAGATGATGCCAAAATGGAAGCCGGGCGAACACAAGGGTAAAAAAGTCCGTACTGAGGTATCTTTGCCTATCTGTCTTGATTTTCGATAATGTCAGAAGAGAAACATTTGTTAGCAAAACTAAAACCATACTGATAATATGAAACAGAGGATATTTGTTGTGTCATTTTTGCTTTTAATGCATATTGTGGCATACTGTCAAATAGGTCGGGAAGTAATAGTCGGCGGCAAGTTGGCAGTATACAAAACTCCAGAAGATACCAGCGGTAGGATTATTATCGCCCGGGCTGATAGCAACAAAGCCACAGATGCTGAACTGTTGGCAGATTCGGCATCAAATGCGTTTTATGTTGTAGACATCATTGAATCATGTAAGAACCGTTTTCTGGTTAAGATTTCATCGTCAGACACAGATTCCTTGCCTTTTTCAATGGATTCTGTATGGATTCAGAAAAATAATGTTGGGGTAGGGTTAGCACCTAAAAATATTGATGGTAAGCCGATGATTCCCTTATACAACAAACCGTCATTCCGTTCAAAGTTAAGTATGTTGCCCCAAGATGCAGCCTATAGTATTGCTCAGGTTTGTGATTGTAAGGAAAGATGGCTGAAAATACGGATTCGTGGAACGAAAGACGAGATTGTGGGCTGGCTGCCTCCCGAAAACCAATGCGTTAATATGTATTCGATGTGTTGCGGAAACTAAGTTAGGGAGCATTTACAACGTCCTGCCGAATTTCCGCCCTCGACCTATGGTCGCTTGCTACCATTTGTTCTGCCGAATTTCCGAATTCGGCAGCATCATAAAACCGCGAGTTTGTAACTCGCATTGTCGCACAGCGACAAAAAGTTATGTGCAAAAAATGATGTTTTTCTCAGCGGTGGGAATTGCAAATTCCCTATCTTTTTCGAAGCCGAATTCGGAAATTCGGCTTAACTTTTTTGAGGTCGCCCATTGCGACAGATGGGGCACTCCTTCAGAGTGCTTGCTGTTGATAGTTCTTATTCCGCAGGTCGTCCCGACCTACGGTTACTAAGCGGAGACGCTTTCAGCGTCTATAATGAGCCTAATACGCAGATAATCAGTTTTGTGATGTCTTACAAAAACAACTAACTATGCGTTGTATAAGAAAGAAATGTCTAAATCATCCCGAATTCTCGGAAATCGAATCAGTTCTGTTAACCATAGACCATGATGCAATTCTTAAAAACGATAATATGTCGTTGTATATGAGTAACTAAGATTGACAATATGTATTTCCTTGGTTCTGCCGAATTTCCGAATTCGGCAGCATCATAAAACCGCGAGTTTGCAACTCGCATTGTCTCACAGCGACAAAAAGTTATGTGCAAAAAATGATGTTTTTTCAGCGGTGGGAATTCTTGCGTCCCTTCGGTAGCAAGCGAACGTAGGTCGGGGCGAAAATGGATACAGTGCTTTAAATAAACGCAGGGCTCGATATATGTCAAGATATACCGAGCCCCGAAACTCCTTCTGTTTACAGATGAGCGCTGCAAAGTTAACCTCTATTTATGAGAAATGCAAGCAAATAAACATTTTTTATTTGTTTGCATTTCTTGTTACTGTTTTACAAAAAAATCATCAACGATAAAGGGGTGTAAGACGATACACCCTCGTTACCAATTATTTCAGATTCTTCATAATCCATTCAAGCTGAACGTGGCGCGTACGCGTTGAAGTCCAATGCTCGTTTACAGGAGTGATGAGGCTTTCTTTCTTGGCGGTTATCACGTTCCACACAATATAGCTTGTGGTTGGCGGACAAGTGTTGTCGTTGTAACCCCATGTCAGAAATATCGGGCATTTCATTATTCGGGCAAAGTTTACAACGTCGTAGTAGGCTAAAGTCTTTACCTTCTGCTCGGTTAGCTGGTTGTTGAAGCCGTGGTTAAGGTGAGGGTAGCCGCCCCCGCGATTGTCAAGATATCCAGCCATGTCGCTCAGGGCTGGATGATTGCTTACGCACAGCGTTACATCGGGGCAGAGCGCAGCCGTAACGATGGCGAGCGCGCCGCCTTGGCTTCCGCCCTGAACAATAAGATTCTTGCCGTCCCAGTTTGGCAGAGTCTTGGCATACTCGCAGGCGCGCACGCATCCCGCATAGACTTTGCGCATGTAGTAGTTCTCCTTGCAGTCTATGCCGTTTACCAGATAGCTGTTATCGCCGTTGCAGAAGGCTGCCGCAATATCCTTGTATGTATCCTTGTCAACATCGGGGCGTATGCCGTGAATCTCGAGGTCGAGGCGTATGCAACCACTTTCGGCATAGAAGATGGTCTTCATTGGGTCCATAGGCTTGATGCCTGCTCCCGGAGGACTAACCACCACCGGATATTTGCCCTCTTTCTTAGGCATGGTAAGATAGCCGTAGATGCATTGGTTCTTCTTGTAGCACGGGATGCGGACGAGGTAGCAGTCGACCTTCTCGCTCGAATATTTGGCGCAGAACTCCTTTGTTACCTTCATCGGCACTTCCGAAGCCTTGTCGAGAGTCTCTTTCCAGAACTCGGCGAAATCCGACGGCATCTTGGTGTAAGGCTGAAGTTTCTCGGGCGAGAATCCCACCTTGACGTGATGCGTGTATTTCTGTCCGTCAATCTCGGTCTTCAGCACGCAGTCGCGGAATCCCGGCTTCTTCATCGTTCCAATCTCTATTGTTGCCTTGCCGTCTTTCAGCACAACCGAGCCTTTCTTGTCGGCAGGCATACGGTCGCCGCCCAGTTCGTAATCAACCTTGATGCCATCGCACGGCATTCCGTAGCGCAGAAGCTGTACCGAAACCGTTGCCTTCTCGCCGGTCTTGTAAAGCCAGTCGGAGTGCGACGGAACGGTTACCCAGAGCACATCGCTCTGATAAGGATAGTTCTCTGCCGCCGCGCCGAGGCTTAGGCAGACTAATGTTAGTAGAATAGTTAGGAATCTTTTCATTATAATATTTGTTAAAAAAGTTTCTGACTGCAAAAATAGCCTTTTGCCACGATATGCAGGTGGTAAAAGAAAGTCAAAATAGTGTAAAATAAAGCCAACAGACTTAATTATCATCAAGATAAGTGCCACAAAAGCGTAAAAAACAGATACATTTATTTTGTGTAGCAATCAGTTTGCTGTATCTTTGCAACATTATTCAATAAACTTGCAGAAAAGTGATTTCAGTTGAAAACTTAGAGGTAGAGTTTGCTGCCCGACCATTGTTTCAGAACGTATCGTATGTTATAAACAACAAGGACCGCATTGCCCTTGTTGGAAAGAACGGTGCCGGAAAAAGTACCATGCTGAAGATTCTGGCAGGATTGCAGCTGCCAACAGGCGGCACGGTTGCTGTTCCGAAGGATACCACCATCGGCTATCTGCCGCAGGTTATGGTGCTGAGCGACGAGCATACGGTTATCGAAGAGGCGGAGCAGGCTTTTGCCCACATCAGCGAGATGCAGCAGAACATCGAGAGGATGAACAACGAGATGGCTGAACGCACCGACTACGAGAGCGAGAGCTATGCCAAGCTGGTTGAGAAGTTTACGCACGACCAGGAACGCTTTCAGATGATGGGCGGAATGAACTATCGCGCCGAGATGGAGCGTACGCTCATTGGCTTGGGCTTTCAGCGTTCTGACTTCGACCGCCCTACGAGCGAGTTCAGCGGCGGATGGCGTATGCGCATTGAGCTTGCCAAGCTGCTTCTGCGCAAGCCCGACGTGCTTCTGCTCGACGAGCCTACAAACCACCTCGACATCGAGAGTATTCAATGGCTCGAGAACTTCCTTGCAACACGCGCCAACGCCGTGGTTCTGGTAAGTCACGACCGCGCTTTCATAAACAACGTAACAACCCGTACGCTCGAGATTAGCTGCGGACGAATATACGACTACAAGGTAAAGTACGACGAGTATGTGCAGATGCGTGCCGAACGACGCGAGCAGCAGCTCCGTGCCTACGAGAATCAGCAGAAAGAGATTGCCGAGATAAACGATTTCATTGAGCGATTCCGCTACAAGGCAACGAAAGCCGTTCAGGTGCAGAGCCGCATCAAGCAGCTCGAAAAGATAATACCTATTGAGGTTGACGAGGTTGATAACTCGTCGCTTCACCTCAAGTTCCCGGCTGCAAGCCGAAGCGGCGACTATCCGCTGATATGCGAGGACGTGGCAAAGGCATACGGCGACCATCAGGTATTCAGCGATGTTAATTTCAGAATAAAGCGAGGCGAGAAGGTGGCTTTCGTCGGAAAGAACGGCGAAGGAAAGTCAACCCTCGTGAAATGCGTGATGGGCGAGATTCCGTTCGACGGACATCTTACCGTGGGACATAACGTTCAGCTGGGCTATTTCGCTCAGAATCAGGCGCAGCTCCTCGACGGCGAACTTACGGTCTTCGACACGATTGACCGCGTTGCCAAGGGCGACATCCGCACAAAGATTCGCGACATTCTGGGCGCATTCATGTTTGGCGGCGAAGCATCGGACAAGAAGGTTAAGGTGCTCTCGGGCGGCGAGCGCAGCCGACTGGCTATGATAAAGCTTCTGCTCGAACCCGTGAACTTCCTCATCCTCGATGAGCCTACAAACCACCTCGACATGCGCTCAAAGGACGTGCTGAAAGAGGCAATCAAGGAGTTCGACGGAACGGTTATCGTTGTTAGCCACGACCGCGAGTTCCTCGGCGGACTGGTTGACAAGGTCTACGAGTTTGGCGGCGGAAAGGTTCGCGAGCATCTTGGCGGAATCTACGACTTCCTTCAGCGCAAGAACATCGACAGCCTTCAGCAGCTCGAAAAGAACACAACGCTGGCTCAGGCAACCGGAACGGCTGCCGCTTCATCATCGGCATCGGCTCAGCCAAGCGAGGGCAAGCTAAGCTACGAGGAGCAGAAGGCACAGGCAAAGGCTCTGCGCAAGCTCGAAAAGGCTGTTGAGGATGCCGAGAAACTCATCGAGAAACTCGAAACCGAACTTGCCGACATCGAGGCTAAAATGTCGACTCCCGAAGGCGCGGCAGACATGGAGCTATGCACCAAGTACGGCGAGCTGAAGCACAAGGTCGATGCCGCCGTAGAGCAATGGGAGCAGGCGAGCGAGGAACTCGAAGAGGCTAAGAACGTGTAACGAGAAAATAATCATAATTGTAGCATGACCGGAACAATCGCCCCCCAAAAGGCGACCTCCGGTTGTTTAATAACTTTTCTAATATAAAAAAATGAGAGTAAAAAGTTTAATCTTAATGTCATTTGCAGCAACTACAATGGCTTTTGCACAAGACAACTTAAAATCGGGCTTGCGCTTGGAGAACTTCGACAAGAGCGTGCGCCCTGGCGACGACTTCTATGAGTTTGCTTGCGGCGGTTGGATGAAGAACAATCCGCTGTCCGACGAGTATTCACGCTACGGCTCTTTCGACAAGATTGCCGAGGACAACCGCAAGCAGCTTAACGACCTGATTCTCGAAATCTCTGGCAAGAACAACCAGAAGGGCAGCGTTGCATACAAGATTGCAACCCTCTACAATCAGGTTATGGACAGCACAACGCTTAACAAGGACGGCGTAAAGCCTCTGATGGCTGACCTCAAGCAGATTCGTGCCATCAAGAAGAATACCGAAATCTTCCCGATGATGGTAAAGCTTTCGCACAAGGGTATTGGCGGCTACTTCTACACAGGCATCGAGGCCGATATGAAGGACAGCAAGAACAACATTGTGGGCATGGGACAGAGCGGTCTGTCACTCGGTCAGAAAGACTATTATGTTGATACCGACGAGCACACAAAAGAGATAATGACTGCCTTCCGCAAGCACATCGTCAAGATGTTTATGCTTGTTGGCGACAATGAGAAGACTGCCACTCGCAAGATGGAGGACGTTCTTCGCATCGAGACTCGCATCGCAAAGGCTTCAAAGAGCCGCACCGAGCTTCGCGACCCAGAGGCAAACTATCACAAGACAGCATACTCAGCCCTGAAGAATGCTTACAAGAATATCGACTTCGACCTTATCTTCAAGTCATGGAAGGTTGAGGCTCCTGAGTTCATCGACCTTGGTCAGCCAGAGCAGATGCTCGAGGTTAACGCCATTCTCCGCGACGAGAAGGTTGAGGCTCAGAAGGCATATCTTGAGTGGCACTATATCGACGAGGCTGCCAACTATCTTACCGACGACATCCGCAAGCAGAACTTCGAGTTCTACGGAAAGACTCTGAGCGGTCGTCTTCAGCAGACTCCACGCTGGAAGCGTGCCGTAAGCCTTTGCAGCGGCGTGCTTGGCGAGGCTGTTGGTCAGATGTATGTAGAGAAGTACTTCCCAGCATCTCACAAGGAGCGCATGGTTAACCTCGTAAAGAACCTTCAGGTTGCCCTTGGCGAGCGTATCAAGGCTCAGGACTGGATGAGCGAGGAGACAAAGAAGGTGGCTCTCGACAAGCTTAACAGCTTCTACGTTAAGATTGGCTATCCTGACAAGTGGAGAGACTACTCACACATGAACATCACAACAGACAAGAGCCTGTGGGAGAACATCATGACTGTTAGCGAGTGCGAGGCTGCATACGCAATTGAGAAGAAGTACAACAAGCCTGTTGACCGCGACGAGTGGTTCATGACTCCTCAGACCGTTAACGCTTATTACAACCCAACAACAAACGAGATCTGCTTCCCAGCCGGAATCCTTCAGTACCCATTCTTCGACATGGAGGCTGACGATGCCTTCAACTACGGAGCAATCGGCGTTGTTATCGGTCATGAGATGACTCACGGATTCGACGATCAGGGTCGCCAGTTCGACAAGGACGGTAACCTTCACGAGTGGTGGGCAGCCGGCGATGCTGATAAGTTCACGGCTCATGTTACTCCGCTTGCCGATTTCTTCAGCAACATCAACGTTCTCGACGACCTTAAGGCTAACGGTAAGCTCACCCTTGGCGAGAACCTTGCCGACCACGGTGGCTTGCAGGTTGCTTATCAGGCATTCCTCAACGCAACAAAGGATGCTCCTCTCAAGGATAAGGACGGCTTTACTCCAGCACAGCGTTTCTTCCTTGCCTATGCAACCGTTTGGGCAGGCAACATCCGCGAGGCTGAAATACGCAAGCGCACAAAGAGCGACCCTCATGCACTTGGCCGCTGGCGTGTAAACGGAACTCTTCCACACATCAACTCATGGTACGAGGCGTTTGGCGTTAAGGAAGGCGACAAGCTTTTCGTTCCAGCCAAGGAGCGCGTAGACATCTGGTAAGTTCTTTTATTTAATTATAACAATGTTCCCCGAATGGAGTTTTTCCCAGAACTCTTTTCGGGGAATTGTTGTTTTTT
>JBGUGY010000331.1:0-3960 GCA_045111775.1 Bacteroidaceae bacterium
GGGAATTGCTCCACGATATAAGCATACCGAGTTGGAAGGTAGGGATGCATATCTGATAAGGGGTAAGAAATTGTTCTGTGTAACAAAAACAGGGTTCACAAAAGACTGCTATTTGTTTAAAGTGAAAAAACCGATAGAATTGCCTTAGATATTATAAGGCAATCCGAACAACAGCAATGTTTACAGAAGAAAAAAAGTGAAATAAACCTGCCAGAAGGCATTATTTTAACAAAAAAACAGTAACTTTGCCACGCTGAATTTTGGTATAGCATCAGAAAAATGAAAAAAATAACGACACGCAGAAAAATATCAGCATGGATACTTCTCGGAGTATTCGTGCCAATGCTTCTGTTGTCGGCTATACACGTTCATCACCACGACACACACCACCACGAGGACGAGTGCGTTGAGTGCGTAAAGCACATTCCGCATGCGGGGCACATATCGAGCGCACATGGCTTCACACATACCTGTCTTCTGTGCCAGCTCTTCTCGCTGCCCTACCTCACAGGCACAGCCGTGGTTCTTTTCATCAACCTAAATCTTATCCTTGCCTTCAAGGCAGATGCAGCACCGTTTGTCTGCGTCCGCGCCCAAGGCATCGTAAATCCGCGCGCACCTCCGGTTTGTCTGATTTAATCAAAAGGGAACAATCTCATTTCTTGATTTTTTCAAACAGACCAATATCTTATGATAGCAAACTTATTGGCTGCAACGCTCATTGCGTGCGCTGCCAACGATACTATTGTATCACTCGACGACGTAACCATAACAGGGCAATCGAAGAGAGATTACCTTATGCGTTCGTCGCAGACGAGTGTGCAGGTAAACCGTGACTTTTTGGAGAATAACTTTGCCGGAAGCCTTATGCAGACACTCGAGGGAGTGCCGGGCGTGAAGGCTATGAGCATTGGCAGCGGACAGTCTAAGCCAACAATCAGAGGCTTGGGATTCAACCGGCTGGCGGTGACAGAGGACGGCATAAAGCACGAGGGACAGCAGTGGGGCGACGACCACGGACTGGAGATTGACCAGTTTGCCATAGACCATGTTGAGGTGATAAAAGGTCCGGCTGCCCTACTCTACGGCAGCGATGCCATAGGCGGCGTGCTGAGCCTCTACACCAACCACATTCCGCTAAAGCCTTTCGAGGGCGCAGTGCAACTGTTTGGTCGCACAAACAACGAGCAGATGGGCTTGTCGGCAAAGATTGGCGGACGCATAGGGCGTTTCTTCTATCGTGCCAACACCACGCTCATCGACTATGCCGACTACAAGATTCCGGCAGACAGCATTCAGTACTACTCGTACTACATAAAGCTGCACAGACAGAGGCTGCGCAACACCGCCGGAACGGAGCGCGACGGAAGCATCACGCTTGGCTATGCCGGATATAACTTCCACACCGACGTGCGCATATCCGACAACTATTCGCGAAGCGGATTCTTTGCCAACGCGCACGGTCTTGAGGTGCGACTGTCGGACATCGACTACGACAAGAGCCGTCGCGACATCGACCTGCCGCTACAGAGCGTGAACCATCTGAAGGTGCTCAGTCACACAGCTTGGCAAAGCGAAAATTCGGCGTTAGACATACGTCTGGCTTACCAGAACAACCACCGCAAGGAATGTTCTGAGCCTATATCGCACGGCTACATGCCCAAGCCCAACGGAACGGACGAGAGAGTGTTCGACAAGAGCACATACACCGCAGCCATCTCGCTGAAGAAGATTCTGAGCGAGCAGAACACGCTTAACATAGGCGTGAACGGCGAGTTTCAGCATAACCGACGCGACGGCTGGGGCTTCATCATTCCCGACTTCGAATCGATGAGCACGGGCGCGTTCGTGTTCGACTAGCACAGCATCGGCGAGCATCTAAAGCTGAACGCCGGAATGCGCTACGACTTCTCGCGCACACGGATACATAGCTATTATGATTGGTACAAAACGCCAGTCTCGGCTTCCGACTCGGTTTACAAGCAACGCTCCGAGGCTGCCACACGCAACTTCAACAGCATCACATGGTCTGCCGGAATAAACTATTCGGCTGGCGGCTGGGTGCTGAAGGCTAACGTGGGCAAGAGCTTCCGCGTGCCTATCCCGAAAGAACTGGGAGCCGACGGCATCAACTATCACATCTTCAGATACGAGCGAGGAAACAAGTCGCTCAACCCCGAAGAATCGTATCAGCTCGATGCCGGAATTCATTGGTCTGACAAGCGTCTGGCAATACAGATAGACCCTTACGTCAACTTTTTCCCGAACTATATATATCTTAATCCGACAGCCGACTATGTGGAGGGACTGCAACTCTATCAGTACACCCAAGCCAAGGTTCTGCGCTACGGATTCGAGGCTCAGGCTACATACAGCATCGGCAACCACTGGGAGGCCGAACTGAAGGGCGAATATCTGTATGCCCGTCAGAAATCGGGTGCGAAGAAAGGCTACACTCTGCCCTTCTCTACTCCGTGGTCGGGCGATGCGAGCATAAAATATCAGTTCGAGAAGAAGGGCGAAGGCTTTGCGCAGCTCAGCATACACGTTGTGGGCGCACAGAATGAGATTGTTCCGCCCGAAAAGCCTACCGACGGCTACTGCACGCTTAACGCATCGGCAGGCAAGCACTTTGCGGTAGGAAAAAACAGACTGAAAATCGCCTTGCATGCAGACAATCTGCTGAACAAGCGATATTACAACCACACAAGCTACTATCGCCTGATAGATGTTCCCGAGCCGGGACGTAATCTGTCGGCAATGATAGGCTTGGATTTTTAAACAATTATTAAAGAAAGAAAAAATGAAAAATATAAAGTTCATGAGCCTTCTGATGGCTTTTCTGTGTGCATCAACAATGTTCCTAACTTCTTGCGGCGACGATGACGACGACCTTCCGGCAAAGCCATCGATAACGCTTACCGAGGTGGGACACGACAACGCCAAGCACTGCCATCCGGGACACGACCTTCATCTTGAGGCTGACGTGGTTGCCGAGGGCTTGATTCAGCGTATCGACGTTGAGATTCACGAGGAGAACGGCGGCTCGTTCAAGATTGAAAAGAGCTACACCGACGGAAAATACATCGGCATACGCAACACCGAGTTCCACGAGCATATCGACATTCCAGCCGAGGCTCCTCTGGGCGAATATCACCTTCATTTTACCGTAACAGACAAGAACGGTCAGCAGACAACCGTAGAGAGCGAGCTGAACATTGTTGAGGACGACGGCGACGATGATGAAGATGAGCACGACGACTAAACATAGAAAATAATGAAGAAAATACTTTTTTCAGTATCACTGCTGTGCGCACTCTGTGCGTGCGGCAGTTCTGACGACGATGAGAAGGATATGACCTATCCAGAGATATCGGAGCAGGGCATCACAGCCAACCCTATCGACTGCCAAGTGTATCACCGAGGCGAGACGATTCCATTCAGCTATGTCTTTACCGACAACGACGAGCTGGGCAAGTACAACATCGAGGTTCACCACAACTTCGACCACCACACGCACAGCACGTCGGCAACGACTTGCAGCATGGACGATGTAAAGGAGGCGCAGAATCCGTGGGTGTTTAACCAAGATTTCAACATTCCCGACGGACAAAAGTCGTTCTCTGCTCGCGAGGACATAAAGATTCCGACAAACATCGACACGGGCGACTATCATTTTATGATTAGACTAACCGACAAAGCCGGCTGGCAACAGATAAAATCGGTAGCAATAAAGATTGTTGAATAACAAAAAATTATCCGCAATGCCTCTTCAAAGAACATTGCGGATATTTCTTTCTGGTAAAAATGGAATTTAAATGCCAAAACTCACCCAGCCATTGCCCAATTATGAATTGTGAATTATCAATTATTCGTGAGTTCGGAATAAGAAACTCCATCCTTCTATATTTGGAAAATGATTATTCGGAATGACGCTGAAAGCGTCACCTCTCAGTAACC
>JBGUGY010000332.1:0-2889 GCA_045111775.1 Bacteroidaceae bacterium
ACAGATGCTAAAACGTATTGCAATAAGAATCACTTGGATATAATTGCCACGGCTTCAAGCGGCTATTTTGAGGGTCGAGAGATTCTGAAGGGCGCGAAATACGTCTATCCGTCAATTCCTGAATGGCTTTCGTTGATAAGACACAGCGAAATTGTGATAACAACATCTTTTCACGGAATAGTGTTATCTATCTTGTTCCACAAGAATTTTGTTTACATTCCTCTCAATGGGGCACATTCTGGCGGAAATGCCCGCGTGCTCAATTTATTATCTGATTTGAAAATCGAGGAAAAAAGTGTTTCAGATGGCAGAACTTTCAATGATGTTGCCTCTTTCGAAATTGATTATTCAAAATGTGATAGTATTCTAAAAGAGAAAGTTGCAGAATCCGCCTCTTTTTTGCTTGATGCTATAAATTCATAAATTCCATCATTCAAACACAGAAAACTAATTTTAGGTTGGTGATATGGTAAGAACTTTGTTCGATTTTCAGGCTTTTCAGATGCAGACGCACGGCGGAGTGTCACGTTGCTTTGCCGAACTGATTCATTGTCTTCCTGATGATGTTGAGGCTGTCGTGGGCGCATCGATGTGCGAAAATGTCTACATGAAGCCGATAGAACATTTCTACAAGAAAACATTCTCGGGCAAAATATTGTACAGAACTTTAAGATATAAAATTCAGAAAAACAAACTGAATGAATATCTGATGGACAGAGAAATCTGTATAGATATGCTGAAAAAAGGCAATTTCGACGTGTTTCACCCTACGTTTTTCGACGATTATTTCATTCCTTATTTGGGTGATAAGCCTCTTGTCGTCACGATTCACGACATGGCTATGGAGAGATATCCCGAGATGTTTCCGCTCTCTGGCTTGGAGATGAGGCGCAAGAAAGAACTTGCTCTGAGAGCCGACCACATCGTGGCTGTGAGCGAGAATACCAAGAATGATGTGATTGAACTTTACGGCATTCCCGAAGATAAAATTACGGTCATTTATCATGGCGCGCCGAAAGTCTTGTCGTCGTATTCGATAAAAGACAAGCCGATGGAATATCCATACATTTTGTATGTCGGAAGTCGGTGGACGTACAAGAATTTTGTGCCTTTCGTCGAGGCTGTGCTGCTAGTAATGCGCGAACGTCAGAACTTGAATATAGTCTGCACTGGAACGCCTTTCTCTGCCGACGAACTGGCATTTTTCAAAAAGAATGGAATCGAGGACAGAGTTCATCAGATGTTCGTTTCTGCCGACGAATTGGTAACTTTGTATGTTAATGCTGAATGCTTCATCTATCCGTCGCTCTACGAAGGCTTCGGAATACCGATTCTCGAAGCTTGGCGATGCGGCTGTCCCGTTCTGCTGAACAACGCAAGTTGTTTTCCTGAGATTGCAAAAGATGGGGCGATGTATTTTTCTCTTAACGAAAAAGAAAACACTTTGACGGAATGTCTGAGAAATTTCTTAACTTTGCAGAACGAACAGAAACAAACTTTGATAGATAAAGGATACAAAGCCTTGAATAATTATTCGTGGAAAGAATCGGCTCAGAAACTTGCCGAAGTCTATAAGATGGTTTGTCATAAAAGATAGTTGCAGATGCTACTCTACGTGAAACATTATGCACAGATGTGCAACCGGTTGTGGGCTTTCGTTCCGGCACTTGCCTACGCATTGCACCGCCAGCAAAGAATGTACGTTTTCTTTGCTGGAAGGAAGTATGTCGATGCTTTTCCGCATCTGAAACGCTGCGGAATGTTGCGTTTCATGCTCTCGAACGATAGTGATGAACCGACTTTTCTTGCGTGGCGATTCATTACTTTTTCAGAGAAATTCAAGCTTGAGGTAAATGGCGATTTGCGAAATCTGAAAGATGTTAGACTCCTTTCTTTTGTAGACGGATGGCAGCATCGTAACGATGTTTCGTTCATTGCGGATCAGAAAAAGAAAATCGTTAAACTTCTCAGACCTGCCGAAGAAATAGTATTGAAAGTCGGCAAATACTTCGAAGATTACGATGGAATGACGGTTGGAGTTCACATCCGTCGAGGCGATTACAAGTCGTATCTCAGCGGAAAATACTATTTTTCTGACGAATGTTATTTGCGTATCATCGACCAAATTCGAGCGTTGTACGATGGCAGAAAAATTCGCTTTCTGCTATGCTCAAACGAGAAATTCAACATTCCTGAGGGTGCTCAAGATATGTTTATGATTGAAAAATCCGACGGAATAACCGATTTGTACGCTCTTAGCAGATGCGACCTCATTATCGGACCTCCGAGCAGCTATTCGCAGTGGGCATCGTTCTACGGAGATGTTCCGTTGTGCTTGATTCTCAATGAGAAAATGAATGTTAAAATCGACTCTTTTTCAAAGATTGTTGCGCTCGATTTGTTCGAAAATGGCAAGCGCATCAGACTTGACGAACAGAAACAAGAATATTTTATAGAATGAAAAAATTCTCGATAATAACCATAAATTTCAATAACAAAGAAGGACTTCGGAAAACGCTCGACAGCGTTGTCTGCCAGACTTTTACAGATTATGAGCTGATTGTTATCGACGGTGGCTCGACAGATGGCGGTGCAGCGTTGCTCGAGGAGTACGGAAAGTACATAACTTTCGGCGTAAGCGAGCCTGACAAGGGCGTGTATAACGCACAGAACAAGGGCGTTCAGCATGCGTCGGGCGAATATTGCATATTTATGAATTCGGGAGATACGTTCTATTCCGACGATGTTCTGGAATATGTGGCTAAGGAGCTGAAGGAAGGCATCGACATTGCCGTTGGAAATACATATTTTTACAAAAACGAATCTGAAAACCGTTATGCCTATGCTCCCGAATACATCACGCTTTGGAGAGTGTATATCGGCATAAAT
>JBGUGY010000333.1:0-6232 GCA_045111775.1 Bacteroidaceae bacterium
TCGGAGCAGGACTAACAGGACTAACGACAGCCTACACCCTTGCGCGCAAAGGCCGCGAGGTGACGGTGCTTGAACGCATGGACAAGGCAGGCGGACAGATTCAGACACACGCTGAAAACGGATTCGTATTTGAGAGCGGACCGAACACAGGCGTAGTATCGGTGCCCGAAGTGGCTGAGCTGATGCGCGACCTTCAGGAAACATCGGGCGGAAAATGCCAGATGGAAGTTGCTCCGGCATCGTCTAAACGCCGTCTGATATGGAAAGGATCTAAATTCCGCGCCCTTCCGTCGGGACTGCTCAGCGCAATTACTACGCCGCTCTTCACCACCGCCGACAAGCTAAGAATCCTTGGCGAACCATGGCGAAAGAAGGGCACAAATCCCGACGAGTCGGTTGGCTCGCTGGCAAGACGAAGACTCGGCAAATCGTTCGTAAACTATGCCGTAGACCCTTTCCTCTCGGGCGTTTATGCCGGCAATCCCGACACGCTCGTAACGCGCTTTGCCCTTCCGAAACTCTACAATCTTGAGCAGAACTACGGCAGCTTTGTTCGCGGAGCTATAGCAAAGGCACGCGAGCCAAAGACCGACCGCGACAGACTGGCAACAAAGAAAGTATTCTCTGCCGTGGGCGGTCTGGGAAAGATTACCGATGCCATGGCAGACTATCTGGGCAACCGTATCATGCTCGGACTGAAGGACATAAGGGTGATGCCCGACGGCGACGGCTGGCGCATCTCGTTTGGCGATGCCGACGGAAACCAGCAGCAGATAACCTGCAACAATGTCGTTACAACCTGCGGAGCATACTCTCTGCCCGAACTTCTGCCATTCGTCGATGCCGAGACAATGAGCAAGCTAAACGACCTCAACTACTCGCCTATCGTAGAGGTGAGCATGGGCGTCAGGGACACCAAGGGAAAGAAGTTTCAGGCGTTCGGCGGACTAGTTCCGTCGCGCGAGAACAAGAAGGTTCTCGGCATACTGTTCCCGTCGGCATGCTTCGGCGGAAGAGCACCAGAAGGCGGCGCGCTCTTCAGCTACTTTATCGGCGGAATGAAGCACGCCGAGATGCTCGACTACTCCGACGAGCAGATAACCGCCCTCGTTGAGGAGTATTTCCACACCATGCTGAAATTCCCGTCATCGGCAAAGCCCGATTTCATCAGGATTTTCAGACACAGGAAAGCCATTCCGCAGTACGAGATAACATCGGGCGAGCGATTCGAGGCGATAGAAAGGGTTCAGAACCAATACAAAGGTCTGACTATTGCCGGAAACCTGCGCGACGGAATAGGCATGGCGCACCGAATAAAACAGGCGACCGACGTGGCAAACAAAATTCTATCAGATGACTAACATTTTTATTGATACCCTGAACGGAAAGGCGTGCAGCCGTCCACCCGTGTGGCTTATGAGGCAGGCCGGAAGAGTTCTGCCAAACTACATGCAGATGCGCGCGGAGCACTCCTTCCATGAACTGATGTCTACGCCCGAGCTGGCAGCCAAGGTTACTTTTCTGCCCGTTGCCGACCTCGGAGTAGACGCAGCCATCCTGTTCAGCGACATTCTTACGATACCTGTGGCAATGGGCATGAACATAGACTGGACAGAGAAAGGTCCGGTGTTCTCATCGCCTCTGTACACATCAGACAAGCCATCGCAGCTGCTTGATGTTCAGCCGGATAAGCTAAACTTTGTCTACCGCGCTATCGACATCTTCAAGCAGCAGCACCCCGACACGCCACTCATCGGCTTCTGCGGAGCACCGCTCACAACCATGTGCTACATGCTTCAGGGCGCAAGCACTCAGGCTTCATTTCCAAGGGTGAAGCACTTCTTCTACACCAACCGCGAGGAGATGATGAGGCTCACAGATGCCGTGACATCGCTCACAATAGAGTATGCCAAGAAACAGGTTGAACACGGAGTGGATGCCTTTCAGATTTTCGAGAGTCATGCCGGACTTCTGCCTGCCGATGTCTACACAGAGTTCTTCCTTCCTGCCGTAAAGAGAATAGGCAAGGCGGTGCGAGAGATGGGCATTCCCGTAATCTTCTTCCCGAAAGGACTCGGCACAGGACTGAAAAGCATAACGCTAGACATCTGCAACTTTGTAAGCATAGACTGGCAGATGCCGCTCGACGAGGCACGACGGATTGTTCATCCCGAGGTGGGATTGCAGGGCAACATCGACCCTCACCTGCTGCTCGCACCGAAAAACGATATCGCGGCGGCTATGGAGAGGTACAAGCCTTTCTTTGCAGAGCACCAAAACTGGATTATAAACCTTGGACACGGCGTATTGGCAGAAACGCCTTTCGAGAACGCTAAATTCCTGACTAACTGGATAAAAGAAACAAACTGGTAATGATACAATACGAGTCAATCAGCCACCACAACACAACGCTTGGCGAGCGCGAAGACTATTTCAAAAAGATTAACAAGGATGACAAGGGCGCATCGGTCTTTCTTCAGACCTGCAACCGAATAGAACTGTACTACGGCAACGGCGACATTCCCGAGGATGTGGCACGACACTTGTTCCGCGTTGTGTGCGGACTCGAATCTGCCATCGTGGGCGAAAGAGCCGTTCAGGGACAGGTAAAGGAGGCTTATCTCACGGCGCGCAAGGAGCAGAAACTCCCTGCCGGAATGCACAAGCTGTTTGAGTGCGCCCTCCAGATAGGCAAGCGCGTGCGAACAGAGACGCAGATTTCGCATGGAGCAGTAAGCCATAGTCTTGCCACAATCGAGATTATCGAGCAACAGAATATCGACTTCCGCAACGCGCAGATAACAATAATCGGCGTAAACAAGCTGACCGAGGACATCATCAAGTTCCTGAAAAACAAGGGGGCACAGCATCTTCTGCTTGCCAACCGAACGCTGCAAAAGGCGGCCGACATCGCCCAGCAGTACGACATAAAGGCATGTTCGCTGTGCAACAAGCAGGAATTTCTGAAGTTTACCGACATTCTGATTTGCGCCACCTCGGCTCCCGACGTGGTTGTTCTTAAAGAAGAAATGCCGACAGACCGCGACATCGTGGCGTTCGACCTCGCCTTTCCGCGCGACATCGACCCTCGCATCGGTCAGATGAGCAACGTAACGCTCTACAACCTTCACAACGTTGAACGAAAGGTGCAGAGCAACATCTCGGTAAGAGAAGACGAGGTGAAGAAGGCAGAGCAGCTTATTGAGGAGGAAATAGATGAGCTTCAGGAGATTATGGAACGCCGAAAGCAACATAGCAAGACGGTTAAGGTGATTGCACGCGACAGCCGTCTGTCGCAGATTCAGGTTGAAGAGATAAAGAAGCGTTTCCCCGAGATTCAGTTCGAGACAGTTCTGTGCAAATCGTTCGGCGACAAGCACAAGAAGATTTCGCTTCTAAACGGCGAGGCTCCAGACGACATCTTCACGCGCGAACTCGATGAGGCTCTGCTCAACGGCGAGGCCGACATCGCCATCCATTCGGCAAAGGACCTTCCGCAGCAACAGCCTGACGGATTGGAGGTTATAGCCTTGTACGAGGCTACCGACAAGACCGACTCGCTGGTGAGCCGCGACCACACGCCACTGCTCAGTCTGCCAGCCGGAAGCACCGTGGGCACAAGTTCGCCGCTGCGCAAGGCAGAGCTTCAGAAGCTGCGCCCCGACCTAAAAATCGTAGGCATTCGCGGCTGCATAGAGGAGCGCGTGGCTCAGGTTCGGAGCGGTAAGATTGATTCTGCCATCGTTGCCACCTGCGCTCTGAAAAGACTGGGCATGGAAGACGAAATAACCGAGATTCTGCCGTTCGAGACGCACCCTATGCAAGGACGGCTCGCCATCACCGCCCGAAAAGGCAACGATGCGCTGAAAAAGATGTTTGCAAAAGACAACATTCTATGACGACGCTGTTTACAGGCCTCACGCCGCCCAACGATGAGTACATTCACACTCCGCTCATCGAGATTGTTCCGCCAGCCGATGGCGAGGCTCTGCGGCGTGCCGTGGCTGATGCAGCAAAATACGACTATATTCTGTTTACAAGCCGATATGCCGTAAAGTATTGGTTCGAAGCAAATTACGAGCCACACATTCCCCACGGAGTGAAGGTCGTGGCGATTGGCAGCACAACGGCGACCGCCCTGAGGAAACGCGGCATCAACGAGATAATTCTGCCAGATGTGGACGATTCTTATGGCGTAATCCGTCTGTTCGAGCAACTTGGTGGCGGCAGAAAGGTTCTGATTCCGCGTTCAAGCATCGCGCTGCCCATCATTCCCGAAGGACTGCGGAATCTGGGCTACGAGGTTTCGACGGTCGTCGCCTACATCAACCAGATGCCGAAGAATGTCAGGAAAATAGACCTCACAGCCATCGACCGTATCGTTTTCACATCGCCCAGCACGATTGACAACTTCATCAAGATATACGGCTATCTTCCACAAAATAAGGAACTTGTGACACGCGGTGCAATAACACAGAAAAGACTGGAAGAACTTATGACTTGCAAAATCAGAAAGATAAAAGACAACGAAATCCCGCTTCTCGACGATTTTCTCTACGAAGCGATTTTTATACCCGAAGGCATTGAACCGCCATCCAGAGACATCATCAAAAAGCCTGATTTACAAGTATATGTAGAAGACTTCGGCAAACACAAAGGCGACTTCTGTCTGGTTGCCGAAAAGGGTGGGAAGATTGTCGGCGCGGTTTGGGTTCGCATAATGAACGACTACGGACACATCGACAACCAAACGCCGTCGCTCGCCATCGCACTCTATCCGCAATATCGCAAGCAAGGCATCGGCACACGCCTTATGCAGCAGATGCTCCAACTGCTTAAAGACGAAGGATATACGCAGGTATCGCTATCCGTTCAGAAAGCAAATTACGCCTACAGAATGTACAAGAAACTTGGCTTCGAGGTCATTACAGGAAACGACGAGGAGTATCTGATGGTGTGCAAGGTGGACTAAGATGATAAAAAAAGTATTTGCCACACCGCCTATTATTCATATCTTTGCATCGACAACAAAAAACATAAAAAAATGCAACAATTTAAACGTTTCAGAACCTACCGCACATCGCAGGATGTGCGCGACCAATATGCTGACGTGAAAATCAGCGTCGACGACTTTATTTACCCTTACTTCGTAGTTGAGGGCAACGGCGTGAAAGATGAGATTTCATCAATGCCGGGAATCTTCCGTTTCTCTATCGACACACTCATCACAGACATAAAAGAGATTTACACGCTCGGCATAAACAAAGTGCTGCTTTTCGGCGTAATCGAAGACAGCCAGAAGGACGAGAAAGGCACTCTTGCCTACGCCGAGGATGCCTTGGTTTGCCGTGCCGTGAAGGCGATAAAGGCTGCCGTTCCGGAGATTATCGTTATTACCGACGTATGCCTGTGCGAGTACACAAGCCACGGCCACTGCGGATTGCTTCACAACCATGATGTGGAGAACGATTCTACCCTTCCGCTTCTGGCGCAGATGGCTTACGTTCATGCCAAGGCTGGAGCCGACTTCGTTGCTCCGTCGGCAATGATGGACGGTCAAATTGAGGCTCTGCACAACAAGCTCGTCGAGACGGGATTGCGCGACAAGTGCAAGATTCTGGCTTACTCTGCCAAGTACGCATCGGCTTTCTACGGTCCGTTCCGCGATGCTGCCGACTCTGCCCCATCATTTGGCGACAGAAAGACTTATCAGATGGACTATCGCACTCACGACCAAGGACTTGACGAGATTGCAGCCGACATAGAAGAAGGTGCTGACTGGACTATGGTTAAGCCGGCAATGCCTTATCTCGACATCATCGCCCGCGGCGTTCAGAAATTCCCAAACATTCCGATGGTTGCCTATCAGGTGAGCGGCGAATACTCAATGCTCAAGGCGGCTGCCAAGGCTGGCTATCTCGACGAGCAGCGCGTTGTGTTCGAGAGTCTTATTGCCATCAAGCGCGCCGGTGCACAGTACATCATATCTTATTACGCTAAAGAATTCATGCAGAAATGGGCATAAACGAGAGAACAAAATCAGCCGAGGCATTCAGCAAGGCACAACAGATAATTCCGGGCGGCGTAAACAGTCCGGTAAGAGCGCTTAAAAGCGTGGGCGCAACACCGCTCTTTGTCAAAGAGGCAAAAGGCGCATACATCACCGACATCGACGGCAACAAGATTATAGACTTCTGCATGTCGTGGGGCGTTTTCATTCTCGGACACAGCA
>JBGUGY010000334.1:0-2978 GCA_045111775.1 Bacteroidaceae bacterium
AAAAAGTGCCCCATCTGCTGCAATACGATGCTCTTCTTTTTGCCAAACGCTTCTGTTTTGCCAGCATTTTGAAAAACAAGAGCGGAAAAACGAAAAAGTTGATTCTTCGTATTTCCGCTCTGTTGTTTATTTTACAAGGCTATGCCTTGGGGACGTTACAAATGACTTTGATTAAGGCGTTCGGATTTCCGAATTCTGAACAAACAATGGTTGGTGCTTACGGCACGCGCTCCTTTGTCCACTCTACAAATTCCCGCGTATAGCAAGGTTCAGTAGACTGAAATATACCTTTTTCATACGCTTTCTTATGCAGAAATGGAAGCTGCTTATACAATTTTCGTCTTTCCTTATTTATCCTACGATATGACATAAAATCATAATAAGCACGTTCAATCATAATCAATTCAATATTGTCACATTTTTCAGATAATTTCAAATTTACATCTTCCATAGCTAATGCTCTAAAAGAAATTTCATTAACAGACAATGGTATTTCTATTTGAAAACGACCATTTATATCTGTCACACCAACATAGTTGCTGTCATTAACAATAATGCGTACATCAATAATTGGCTCTAATTCACATTCGTCAACAACGATGCCTTTGATCATCTTATTCTGTGAATAAACAGGACAAGATACAGCCATAATCAAAAGTAGAAAAATATATTTAAACATAATATTACTCTGTGTAATCATATTCTTTCATTTCGTAAGATGATCTATATAATATTAAAAAAGAAGCATTTGGCATAAGCACTTTATCTTTTCTCATAACTTCAACATCTTTGGAAATCTCAGGGGCTTCTAAAGTCGCTCCAAGTTGTCCTTCAGGATGGGTATGAAAATCTAAAACAATATTTCTGGGGTTATATTTTTCTTTGTATTTTTTTCCTAATTCATTAGGATTACCCTTCGATTTATCATATTTATTATTTATAGTCCTTCCTATTAAAATATCCGAGATATCCCCCGAACCATCTGCAGAATAGCCATACCCCCTTACTTCCTTACCGATTAATTCCGACAGCCCTAGCGCAAATTCCTTTACACCATGTACTGAAGGACCGCCATTCCCAACAGAAATAATATTGTTCTTATTATTATAATCTGCCCCATCCTTCAAAATTCCTTTTTCTATATTTGACATTCTGACACTTTTCTTTGCTATATATGTATCAGTTTTCTTATCATGTTTATAGTTTAGTACTCTGTCTGTTTCATCATCTGTTTTTTTCATCAAATAAAAAGTTCTCGTCTCATCATCAAACCTATAGTCATCCTTGCCATTGGGGTCTATCAACATAATAGGATTATTATGACAATACGCATACGGACTAACATTATAATACTTTTCACAATGAGGGTCTATCGATGTAAATATAGGCAAAAAGGCATCATAGTTTCGTGCGCCATAGTCGTACCAATCGAGTCCGTGGGTGCGGTCGAGTTCCTTGCCGTTATACTTGTATGGCTGCAAGTCGTCTCCGCTGTTGTATGCCGTGGTGCTAAACACTCCGCCAAATGGATAGTAGTTCGTTACCTGCTTTACATTTCCGCCTTCGTCTATCACAGCGCGGTTATTGCCAAGGTGGTCTTGCGTGTAATAGTTATAAGACAACACTTTGTAAAGGGCAGACGACTCCGCTGTCTCCTGAACAGGTTCTATAGGACGTATAGGGGAGAACGGATTTATTGGTTCATGAATGCTCTCGCCAACAGGTGCTGTATCATCGTCAGGCTCTGGAAACAGAGGCAATACTGGGTCGCCTGGAGTTATTGGATCTAACGGCAATACTGGGTCTGGATCAGTATCTATAGGCACTACAGGTGTATCAAGGTTTCCGTTTCTGCCTGATGACATTGAGAACAGCATCATTCGGCTCTTGGCATTTGCCTCGGCTGCCTTTTCTGCCATTATGGCATATCCTCCCGGATAAAGCACCTTATCAAGCTTGCCGTTCTCGTAGATAAAGCTGCCGTGATAGTCGGTCTTGTCCTCTGAGAAGAAGTCGTCGTTCTTCAGATTGTCATTGCTGTTTAGGGCTACGGTTATGCCGTCGATGGCAGTCTTGTGCGTGGTGCGCAGTTTCTCGCCCGTGCTCGAATAGACATACTCAGTTGTGTTGCCGTTGGTAAACACAATCTTGCGCGGACAGCCGTAGTTGTCGTAGTCTATGCGCGCAATGCCCTTGTTGGCATCGGCAGAGAGCGAGCCGTTACCGTTAAACCAATACTCCTGTCCCGAGCCGTCGGCATCGACAAAGTTGGCAGAGCCTTTGTAGTTGGTCTCGGCGGCATAGTCTGTAATGCCGTAGAGGGCGTTTCCGTCGAGCTTTATCTTCAGGTCGTCAACCAAGCCGTAGCTGCCGTCGTTCAGCATTCCGTAACGCTTCATGCGGTAGATAGAGCCGTTGGCGTTGTAGGTTATGCCCTTCTCGCTGAAACGGTCGGCGTTCTGGCTCATGTCGTCGCCCTCGCCGTAGATGGCAGAGGTAAGGCGGTTCAGTCCGTCGTAGCTGAACTTATATCCGCTCTTTACAGCCGACGCGCCGTTCTGCCACTGCATGCTGCTTATGTTGCCGTTGTAGCATGGCGTGCCTATGCCGTCGGTATAATGCAGCGTCTCGCTGAACTCCTTTGAAGATATAGAAGTTACCCAATTGCGTATGTTGTAGGCGTAATCAACATCGCCTGCACTTCCGCTGCGCCTTACCTTCTGCAGGCGACCAAGGTCGTCGTAGGTATTCTCGGCTATGCGGTGCGCGCTGTTTTCGCCGTTCATTCTGAGGTCGATGCTCTGAAGCTTGTCGTTGTACTGGTTGTATGCGTAGGTGTATTCGGCAGAACCTTCTACATCGCCGTTGGCATTGTACTCTGTAGTGCTTACAACCTTAGGGTTGTTTGTAAATGTGTAAGATGTTCTTGTCTCCTGCATTCCGCCGTCGAGATGCGTGCCGAACGTGCGGACGGCACG
>JBGUGY010000335.1:0-4442 GCA_045111775.1 Bacteroidaceae bacterium
TAATTGTTCTTTATAACCTTTCAGTAATTATGAATTCTGAATTGTGAATTATCGATTATGAAGTGAATTGTCCATTGTCAATTCTGAATTGTGATTTTTTATTCTTATTTTTGCATAATAAATTATAACTTTTATGGACATTGTAGAAAGATTTCTTAATTACGTTAAGTTCGATTCACAGTCGGACGAAAACTCTGAAACTGTGCCAAGTTCGGCAAAGCAGTGGAATATTGCACGTTATCTGAAAGATGAACTTGAGGCTGTAGGACTTGAGGACGTTGTGCTCGACGATATGGGATATGTTTACGCAACCTTGCCTTCGAACATCGATGAGGAAGTGCCTACCGTGGGCTTCATTGCACACTACGACACATCGCCAGATTGCAGCGGTGCCGACATCAAGCCACGAATTGTTCACTACGAGGGCGGCGACATCAAACTGAATGAGGAGGTTTACACTCGTGTAGACCAGTTCCCTGAGCTGAAGTCGCACGTTGGCGAGGACATCATCGTTACTGATGGAACAACGCTTCTGGGCGCAGACGACAAGGCTGGTATTGCCGAGATTGTTCAGGCTATGGTCGAACTGAAGGAGCATCAGGAGTGGAAGCACGGAAAGATTCGCGTGGCATTCAATCCAGACGAGGAGATTGGCATGGGAGCGCATCACTTTAACGTAGAGCTGTTCGGTGCAGATTTCGCCTACACTATGGACGGCGGCGAAGTGGGAGAGCTTGAGTTCGAGAACTTCAACGCGGCAGCGGCTAAAATCACGCTGAAGGGTCTGAACGTTCATCCGGGTTCGGCAAAGAACAAGATGATTAACTCATCGCTCGTTGCCATCGAACTGAACTCTATGCTTCCGGCACAGGAGATTCCTGCCAAGACAGAGAACTACGAGGGCTTCTTCCACCTTATTGCCATGAGCGGAACGGTTGAGAACTCAACGCTTCAGTACATCATACGCGACCACGACCGCAAGAAATTCGAGGCTCGCAAGGAACTGATGAAGCAGGTTGTGGCTAAGATTAACATGATTTACGGTGCTGGAACGGCTACGCTCGACATGCACGACCAGTATTACAATATGCGCGAGAAGATTGAGCCTGTGATGTTCGTCATTGACCTTGCTAAAAAGTCTATGCTCGATGCTGGCGTAACGCCAAACATTCACGCCATCCGCGGAGGCACCGACGGCGCACAGCTTTCGTTCAAGGGCTTGCCATGTCCTAATATCTTTGCTGGCGGATTGAATATGCACGGCAGAAACGAGTGCGTTCCGGTTCAGAGCATGGAGAAGGCTAAGAACGTGGTTATTGCCATTGCAAAGAATGTTGTGTCACTAAAGAAATAAAATACTGAATATGGGAGAACTACCAAGCCTTATATCAGACCTTGCCCTCATACTGGTGGTGGCAGGCTGCGTGTCGTTATTGTTTAAGTGGCTTAAACAGCCTGTGGTGCTGGGCTATATCGTGGCTGGCTTTCTGGCGAGTTCGCACATGCCCTATACACCGTCGGTTATAGACACCGGCAACATTCATCTCTGGGCAGAGATTGGCGTGATATTCCTGCTTTTTGCGCTGGGCTTGGAATTCTCGTTCAAGAAGATTGTAAAGATGGGCAGCGCGCCGGTAATCGCTGCCTGCTCCATCATCGTTTGCATGATAATCGTTGGCGTTGGCGTTGGCAAACTCTTTGGATGGAGTCAGATGGACGCGCTCTTTCTCGGAGGAATGCTCGCCATGTCGTCAACTACCATTATCTACAAGGCTTTCGACGACCTTGGGCTGCGGCAGCAGAAGTTTGCAGGACTTGTGCTGTCGGTTCTCATCATCGAGGATATTCTTGCCATCGTCCTGATGGTTATGCTTAGCACGATGGCTGTCAGTCGCAGTTTCGAGGGCGATAAGATGATTTACTCGCTGCTGAAGCTTGGCGGACTGCTCATCTTGTGGTTCATCACGGGAATTTTTCTGCTTCCGCTGTTCTTCAAGAAATTCAAGTCGATGCTCAGCAACGAGACGATGCTCATCGTGGCTCTCGGACTGTGCTTCGCGATGGTTGTTGTTGCCGATTTGTGCGGCTTCTCGGCAGCCTTTGGCGCATTCATCATGGGAAGTATTCTTGCCGAGACGCTCGAGGCAGAGCGCATCGAAAGTCTGGTATCGCCTGTAAAGGATTTGTTTGGCGCGATATTCTTCGTGTCGGTAGGCATGATGGTCGACCCGATGATGCTCATCGAGTACTGGAAGCCTATTGTTGCCATCACGGCGGCGATTCTGATTGGTCAGTCGGTTCTCGGAACAGGAAGCTATCTGCTTTCGGGACAGACTCTGAAGGTTGCCATCCGAAGCGGATTCTCTATGGCGCAGATTGGCGAGTTTGCCTTCATCATAGCGAGCCTCGGAGTGAGCCTCGGCGTTACGAGTCACTTCCTTTATCCGGTTGTGGTGGCGGTTTCGGTTATAACAACCTTCATCACGCCGTACATGATAAAGGCGAGCAATCCGGCTTACGAAGTGGCGGTAAGGTACATGCCTTCGAAATTATCCAATCTGATTGACAATTATACGAGCGGCGGAACTCTGCTGATAAGGCATAAGAACAACTGGAATCGCTTGCTGAAGTCGATTTTGCGCGTAACGGTAGTCTATGTTGTGCTGTCGGTTGCAACGATTCTGCTTGCGTTCCATGTGCTGTTGCCGTTCCTCTCGGAGCTGATGCCTTTCAGGTATGCAAGATGGACGGTTGCCGTGCTTACGCTGTTGTGTATCGCGCCTTTCATTCGCGCCATGATTGCCAAGAAGAATCACAGTGAGGAGTTCAAGGCTCTGTGGAACGACAGCCGACTGAACATAGCTCCGCTTGTCATGCTTGTCGCTGCAAGGGTGCTCATAGCGCTTGCGATGGTTGTGTATGTGATAGGACATCTGTTTGGCTACAATATGTCGTTCTCCATTGCCGTCGGACTGGTTCTTATCTTTGCCATGTACTCGTCTAAGAAGTTGCAGGAACGAAGCATTCAGCTCGAAAAAACATTCTTCAATAATCTTCATTCGCGCGAGCGATATGCCGAGGCTATGGGGAAGGAAAAAGGCTCGTACCTCACCCAACTTATGAGCGACGAACTGCATCTGGCAAGTGTCTCTCTGCCCGAAAACTCGTGCTGGGAGGGCATGACGCTGAAGGAACTCGACTTGGGAAACAAGTTCAACATATCGGTGGCATCGGTAATCCGCGGAAGCATCAGGATTAACATCCCTGTTGCGCTTACAAGACTCTATCCGCACGACAAACTCGAGATTATCGGAACGGACGAGCAACTTACGAAGTTTATCGAGGCGATGAATGCCGATGTCTTCGAGAACGAGGATTTTGACATCGACGACCGCGAGATGAAACTCGTGGAGTTCGTGATAACTGCCGATTCGGTCTTCGCCGGAAAGAGCATCAGCCAGAGCGGAATAAAAGCCAAGTATCATTGCCTTATCGTGGGCATTGAGGTTGAGGGGCAGATTCAGATGCCAAACCGCGATACGATGCTCAGCGAGGGTAGCGTGGTGTGGGCTGTTGGCGAAAATGCCGATGTTGAAAGGCTGCCCGATTTGCGCGCCTGAAAATTTGGGCGAATGGCAAGAATACGCTATATTTGCAATATCTATTTAACAAAAACAATTATATAGTATGTACAGTGATCCAAAACAGTGCCTATACTGCACTAACAACGAAACTCTTCACAATCTGATGATTGAGATTGCTTCTTTGAGCGTTTCTCGCGTATTCCTTTTCAAGGAGCAGACATATCGCGGCCGCTGCCTCGTGGCTTACAACGGTCATGTAAACGACCTCAACGAGCTTTCTGACGAAGAGCGCAACGCTTTCATGGCTGACGTGGCTAAGGTTACACGCGCTATGCAGAAGGCGTTCAACCCAGAGAAAATCAACTATGGAGCTTATTCTGACACTCTGAGTCACTTGCACTTCCATCTTGTTCCAAAGTACAAGGGTGGTCCTGATTTCGGCGGCGTGTTCCGCATGAATCCGCAGGAGACTTATCTTACTGATGCTGAATATCAGGAACTGATAGATAAGGTAAAGTCAAACTTGTAAAGAATTCTTCCATAACGATTTGATAGAAAAAGAGTCATTTCCTTCTTTAGGTAGGGAAATGACTCTTTTTTTGTGAGGCTCGATTACCAAAGGCTTATTCAGCCTTTAGTAATCTTACTTCGTATATCTTAGCATCTTTGTTTTTGTGTGCAACAAACTTGACTCTTACCTGCTTCTTGTTCTTTACGGCAGACTCTGGAATCTCGTATTCCTCGAATTTGAATGCCGATGTGCGGTACTTTCGGGTGTTGTTTACCGATTTTACAAGAACGTCGTCGACAAAGATGTCGAATTCGTTCGACTGCCAGTCGTCTACGCCCCAGAATTTC
>JBGUGY010000336.1:0-4388 GCA_045111775.1 Bacteroidaceae bacterium
TTGATATACCTAACATATAGCCAACATATACCTAACATATACCTAACATATACCTAACATATAGCCAACATATACCTAACATATACCCAACATATACCCAACATATAGCCAACATATAGCCAACATATAGCTAACATATACTTTACATATACCTTGCATATACCTTGCCTATACCTTCCCACTATTTTGTATTTACCAAAAGGATAAATCCGTTGCAAATTGTCTCTTATTAGTCCCGGGTTTTTAAGTTTCAAGTTTTAAATTGTCAATTGTCAACTGTCAATTATGAATTGTGAATTATGAATTAATAAACAACCTTCTTCCCTTTGTAAATATAGATTTGTCCTTTTGTCGGATTCGTCGTTCTTACGCCATGCAGATTGTAGAACGCATCGTCCAAGGCATCAGACAAAGTGTTTTGGATTCCTGTTCCGCTTGGTGGGAGAGCCAGAAAATGAGCAGGCTGCAAATATGCCTTGAATTTGTTCTGCAACACGCCACTCTCGTTGTACTGATATACATAGCCAGCCGACTGGAATTCGTTTGCGTCTGAAACGTATATGAAGCCTGTGTAAGGGTTAAAATACAAGTCGTACGGATTCTTCATCTTCTTTATGTCGCTGTCAACGCTGCCAATGCCGATGCCCTCAGTAACGGTGCCCGACTCAGGGTCGATAGTCTGTGGACAGATATCGAAACTGTATGTTATCTGCGAGAAGTTTGTGCCTATACAGTAGAATTTTCCGTTGTGACTGCAACTTATTGTCGAGGCAAAATCGTACGTTACGAACGAGTAGTCGTCGCAGTTTAGAATGATGGTCTTCGGACCGATGCTCTCGTAGTCTCCTGCCGAGTTTATGCACAGGTATTTGCCGCATTGCGACATGCTTCCGAATAGGTTGATGCACTCTGTGTCGATGTCTGTAATCTTCTGCATCGTCTCGGCATCAACAACCGATACGGTCGTTTCGTGACTGTGATTCTCCGTAACGGCATATCCGCCCGAGTTGGCAACGAACAGCTTGCCGTTGTACAGCGCAATTCCTTCGGGCTCGTAGCCAACTTCGCAGGTCTTGACAACCTCTTTCGTGTCGATGTTAATCTTTGCAACGTAGCCCTTTGTGTATTTCTCGCCGAGGGCAGTTGTGTGCGCATAGCTCGTAACGTACAGATAGTTTCCGTCCGAAGCCATCTTGCGGTTGTTCGGAACGTTCTCCGTTGCACCGTAGTCCTTGCCGTCGGCGGTGATGTACTGAATTATGTTCGAGGTGTTCACGCAGATGGCAATCAGATTGTCGCGCAGGTGAATGATGTCGTTCGGTGTGTCGCCAATCTTCTTTTTCGGATTCTGCTTCTGAAACCATTTGTTCGTTATCGTTGAGCCTTCTATCAGCGATACCTGTCCGTCGTCCGAGTTCCAGATGCCTTCGTTCAGAAAGATGACTCTTTCCTGTGCCGTGGCAATAGTTAGGCTGATGACGGCTATTGCAAGTAAGATTAGTCTTTTGGTCATAATGCTTTGTTTTTGAAGAAATATTTTATTGTGAATTTGAAGTTTCTGCTCGGCATCGGATAACGCTGGATAAGCTCGTAGCCGTTGTCGCAGATATCATTCACCTCGGCTGAAATCTGGAAGTTGCGTATCGTCTTCGAAATCTTCAGGTCGAGGTTCGTGTAAGCCTTCAGAGGGTCGCCGAGGTCGTTCTCGTTGAGCCAATATCGTTTTCCGACGTACATGAACGACAGCGCGCCCGACCATCCGCGGTATTGTGCCGACAGAACCGACGAGCACGAGAATTTAGGCGAGTAGGGAATGAAGTCGTTGTACGCGTCGCTCTCCTTGTCCGTTCTGTTGCGGTCGTCCTGAAACGATGCCGTGTTAAGAAGGTCGATGCTTACGTTTTTCGTGGTATACAGAAGTTGCAGCGTGCCGTTAAGTCCGTAGCAACGCGTCATTCCAAAGTTGAGCATCGTCCAGTTTGTCGTTCCCTTCAGCGGAAGGGCAACGATTCGGTCTTCAATGCGATTGTAGTATGCGTCGAGTTGTATTTTCGTGCCGAATGTGCTGCCCATCAGCGTGTAGTCGCCTCCGATGTTCAGCTGCTTGGCATATTCGGGCTTAAGATTGCGGTTGCCCACCTGAACGTAGTAGAGGTCGTTGAGTGTCGGTGCTCTGAAAATCGATTTCCAGAAGCATCGCATCTGAAACTTGCCAAGCGTGTACGAGCCGTGAATCATTCCCGTTAGTTTCCGCAGCGGGTCGGCTTTCTTTGCGGTATGGTCGCTTACGTCGGTGTAGAGGAGCGTTCCCGAGAAGTTCGCGCCCTTCAGACTGTATCGTGCCGTGAGCGACGATTTCAGGTCGATGCGGTAGACGTAGTGGAAATAGGCAACGTCGCACACAAGGTCCGACCATCTGCCGTCTGCCGAGAGGCTCAGGCTCAGATTGTCGATAACCGGGTACGATGCCGTGGCAGATGCGTACACATCTTGCTGCGTGTAGTGGTTGTTGTAGTGCATCGACACGTTCTCCTCGTAGTCAGCGTTGTAGTTCAGATAGTCGTAGGCATATCTCAGATTGAATTTTGTTGCCAGTTTGCCGAATCCTACAGATTTTGAGAGCTGTGCAAACGTGTTGTTGTCCCATTCTCTCGCCACGTTGCTGAACTTGTCGGAGAGCCTTCGTACCACGCCGCCGGGAATTCCTCTTTCCGACGAATAATGATACAGATGCCCCTTGAATCCTTTGTAAAACACCGAACTCTCTATTCTGAAGAACGTGATGTCGGAGTTTCGGCGGATGCCCGTCGTGTCTTCGTAGGCAGACTGATAGCGGAAAGGGTAGTCGCCGTCGGAATGGCAGAATTCGCCATCAACCGAAACGATGTTCTTGAAGTCGAAATGCCCCTGAACGCGGTTCGTGCCGAACGATGCGTTTGAGTAGCTTATATTTCCGCCCGTAGTCTGAGGCTGGCGCGTTTGCAGATATACGGTCGATGCCGATGCAAACTCGGATGCCGATTGCAGCATCTCGGTTTTGTTGCCGTTGTAAAGCGATACCGATTCCATGTTGGTGAGCGAATATTTGCCCAAGTCAACCTGACCGTTCTGCGCGTTTGTTATCCTTATTCCGTCAATGAACACGCCAACATGCTGTGCGCCCATCGAACGCACGTTTACCGTCTTTACGCCGCCCAGTCCGCCGTAGTCCTTAATCTGAACGCCGGCAAAATACTTCAGCGCATCTGCCACCGTGGTGGTAGATACAAGCTGAAGTTGTTCGCCTTTCAGTTCCTGATACGGAGTCTGGCTTATCTTGGGCGCAGTAACAACCACGTTCGATAGCGACAGCAGCGTGTCTATTACAATCTCTGTTACCATTCAGATGGTTGGATTAGTACGACCAGTACCAATAACCGTCTTTTGGAACGGTTGGCTTGATAGAAGTATCGACCTTGATGAACTTTCCTGTTAGGTGAAGGTCTTCTATTCCTGCAAACTCGCACGAAATCTCGCCGAGCATTCCAGCCTGATGGTGTACGGCTGTCTGAACCTTCACAAAGTCGATGTGGTCGAGGTTGGCAGGATTGCCTTCTTCATCAACAGCCCAGTCAATGTCTACGCACGAGTAGTCGTTCGTGTTCTCGTAAGTATCGCACATTCCGTACGCGCCGATGCCGTTTTTGCCGGCAGCATCGAGCGGAAAGCCCCACGCCTTTGGATTGTTTGAGTAGAACGAGCTTGTGCCGTTTGTTGTTGTAACCTGAGTGCCGACTGGCAGATATTCGCCCTTTATTACGATTTTGTCGCCGGCGTATGCAGGCCAGTACGACTGCTGATGAAAGTTGTTCTTAGGCTCGTAGCCCGAATGTCCCAGATTGTCGGTCCATTTAATGTAGTTGCTGAAGACTGTTGTGAATGCGTCGGTAATCTCAACAACCTCATATTCCTTCGTACCGCTTATGTAGTAAGTCTTGTCATCTTTTGTAACAAGAACAGAGTTTACTTTGTCTTCGGCTACGATGGTCGAGCTCTTGCTTTTGCCGTTGATGTATGTTATCTTCTTTGCCGGAACTTTCTCGGCTTCTGGCTTGTAATATGTTATCTCGTAGTCGTGAATGGCATAGTCGTACATTCCGTGCTTAATCAGATACCATTTCTTCGGATTGCCGTTCTCATCGGCCTGAGCCACATAGTAGACACCCGGCTCCGACGAGTTTACGAAGGCATTTCCGTATCCGCGGAAGTCGCATCCGTCGAAATTCTGGATAGGGTGGTCGAATCCTACTGTTACCGAGCCGCCCCAGCCGCCCAGATGAACGTAGTTTGTGCCGCCAACCTTGCCAACAATCTTCTCGGCACTTGCCTTTATGGCAGATTCCTTTGTG
>JBGUGY010000337.1:0-3006 GCA_045111775.1 Bacteroidaceae bacterium
CGTTCAACAACTGCTACAACCTAAGAAAGGTTGAGCTGTGCGAAGGAGTAAGAACTATTGGCGACGATGCATTTACCAACTGCTCTAACATGCAAATAATAAAGCTGCCAAGCACACTCCTCGCCATCGGTCACAACGCCTTCAAGAACTGCCGTAACGGACTTGAGATTCATGCCGAGGCTTGCTTCAAACCAGCAAGATTCTACCTTGGCAAGCAGCTTAGCGCAAATTCCAATCCTTTCAACGGCATACGCGCAAAGGTTTTCATTCCGCGAGGCTCGCTTGTTGAATATATTGCCTCATGGGGCGACAAGCACGAGTATATCGAGGTTGACAGACCAAGATACTAAACATACTTTACCCGACGCTCTGCCACCAACGCAGGGCGTCGTTTTTTATTGATTCTGCCTAAAACGTTTCCAGCTAAACGAGAAAAATCTGATGAGTCTCTGAAAGCATAAAACATAGCGGCGGCATCCTTCTTTCTGTTAGGATGCCGTCATTTTTTTGAATGGCAGCGTAGATGTGCAGAACGAAAAAATCTCGAAGCATGAAAACAATACAGATATCTGTATATTTATAGACGCTGAAAGCGTCTCCGCTTAATAACCGTAGGTCGGGACGACCTGCGGAATAAGAGCCATAAACAGTAAGCACTCTGAAGGAGTGCCCCATCTATCGCAACGGGCGACCGCTTTCAGGGTCGATGATGTTCATTGCATTTCTGTCCGCAGATCCTACGGATGCTGCGGTTACTGAGAGGTGACGCTTTCAGCGTCATTTACCGAAAAATCATTTCATAATGTAGAAAACAGCATTTTTATCTCGAACCCACCAAAAACGTTTATATTTTTGGTATATTTATAAAATGGGGTGCAGAAATAAACAGAATAAAAAGGATTTTACACAATTTCAATACAAAAAACTTGCCTATTTTAACAGATTGTTATAATTTTACGACCCAAACCTTTAATTTATCATCATTTTACACAAAAAATCTATAACAATGCTAATTAAAATTCTGTTAGTAATTATTTTCTTTGCCGTGATGATTGGAGTGGGACTGTACTCGCGCCAGCAGGCAAAATCGGTTGACGGATTTGTTCTTGGCGGACGCGAAGTTGGTCCGTGGCTCACAGCCTTTGCCTACGGAACATCATACTTCAGCGCGGTGGTATTTGTGGGCTATGCTGGTCAGTTTGGCTGGAAATACGGTCTTTCGAGCACATGGATAGGCATAGGCAACGCCATTATCGGAAGCCTCTTGGCGTGGCTCGTTCTTGGCAAGCGCACCAAACTCTTCACGCAGCACATTAACAGTCGCACAATGCCCGATTTCTTCGGCACTCGCTTCGACAGCCAGAGTCTGAGAGTGGTGGCATCAATAATAGCATTCGTCTTTCTTATTCCTTATACCGCCGGAGTTTACAAGGGCATCTCTACCCTCTTCGAGATGGGCTTCGGCATTCCTTACGAATATTGCGTGGTGATGATGGCGG
This sequence comes from Bacteroidaceae bacterium, assembly GCA_045111775.1. GTDB lineage: Bacteria > Bacteroidota > Bacteroidia > Bacteroidales > Bacteroidaceae > Ga6A1. The sequence continues at coordinate 1,500 of JBGUGY010000337.1, forward strand.
TGCTCACAGCCCTCTACGTCATTCTGGGCGGATACAAGGCTACGGCGATAAACGACTTTATTCAGGGCATAATAATGCTGTTTGGCATCGTGGTTATCATCATGGCGGTACTGAACACGCAGGGCGGTCTTTCTGAATCAATAAAGAAGATGGCAGAGATGCCTGCCGACGGCTCGACAGCCAACGGCGGCTTTGCCGACATCTTCGGTCCCGACCCTTGGAATCTTCTGGGCGTGGTGGTGCTCACATCGCTCGGAACATGGGGACTGCCTCAGATGGTTGGAAAATTCTACTCTATAACCGACGAGAGCGCGATTAAGCGCGGCACAATAATATCAACGTTCTTTGCCCTTGTGGTTGCCGGCGGATGCTACTTCCTCGGCGGCTTCGGCAGACTGTTCGGAACGCCTCCGACGCTGCCAAACGGCAGACTGGACTTCGACTCTATCATCCCTTCGATGCTCGAGGCTCTGCCCGATGCGCTCATAGCCCTCGTGGTGCTTCTGGTGCTGTCGGCATCAATGTCCACGCTGGCATCGCTCGTGCTCACATCAAGCTCAACAATGACGCTCGACCTCATCTATCGCGACAAGAAATCGGCTAAAGACGAGGTTGTTGACGGCGAGATTGACGATACCGTTTCAGAGAAGATTGAACGCCGTAAGGTGGTGGTTATGCGCGTGCTCATCGTGTTCTTCATCGCCCTCTCGCTTATGATTGCACTCAATCCGCCTACATTCATCGCGCAGCTTATGGGCATTAGCTGGGGCGCGCTGGCCGGCGCATTCCTCGCCCCATTCATGCTGGGACTTTACATGAAGGGCATCACAACCGCATCGGTGTGGGCTTGCTTTGCGTGGGGCGTCGGACTAACGGTAATAAACATGCTTATGGGCAACCCTATAAACCCTATTAACTGCGGAGCAATTGCCATGTTGGGCGGATTCATCGTCGTGCCGGTGGTGAGCCTCTTCACTCCAAAGCCAGACAGAGAATATGTTGACGAAATGTTTAACTGCTACAAATAACACATGACAAGAAACTTTCTTCTGGCAGCTATGCTGCTTGTAAGCCCTGCCCTCTCGGCACAGAACAGCGAGGGCAACGCAAAACAGATTATCGACGATTTGGCAAGCCGTATAGAGCTGCACGGATATGCTCAGGCCGGCTATACATACAAGGATGCAGGCGAGGGAAGCCCAACGAACACGTTCGACGTTAAGCGCGTGCTTTTCTGGGCAAAGGCTAAGGTTACCGACAGATGGTCGTTCCTGTTCATGCATGATTTTTCGAGCGTGGTGCAGGAGTTTTATACCGACTACAAGGTTCACGATGCCTTCTGCGTAAGGTTCGGACAGTTTAAGAACAGCTATTCGCTCGAGAATCCGCTGTCGCCAACAAAACTCGAACTTATAGAGTGCTATTCGCAAGCCGGAATCTATCTCACGGGCTGCGGAAGCGACCCTCTCTATGGCGTTCAGTACGGTCGCGACCTTGGTCTGATGGT
>JBGUGY010000338.1:0-5363 GCA_045111775.1 Bacteroidaceae bacterium
GGCCGATATTATTCATGAACATTCGCTTTCCGACCTTCTCACCACATCCGAGTGGAGGCCGATGAACAACAAGTTCGGATTCCTGGCGTTCATCGTGGGCACGTTCTACGTTACGGGCGTTGCCATTGCTATAGCCCTGCCCATCTCGCTACTGATGGCTATTCTGCTGACCGAGTACAGCCGTAGCGTTGTGCGCAGGTACATCTATCCTCTGCTCGACATTCTGGCATCCCTGCCGTCGGTAATCTACGGCGTGTGGGGAACGCTCGTCATCGTGCCGATAGTGAGCGACATCGTCGGCCCTTCTGTCGGAACGGTAACATCGGGCTACACCCTGTTGTCGGGTTCGGTGGTGCTGAGCGTTATGGTTCTGCCGCTGCTCATCAGTCTTTTCGTAGAGATTTTCGGCAACGTGAGCCGCGAGCTTCGCGAGGCTTCTCTGGCTCTGGGCGCAACAAGATGGCAGACAACGAAGCACATCGTGCTGCGCAAGGGACTGCCGGGCATAGTGGCATCCGTGGTGCTTGCCGTGAGCCGCGCCCTTGGCGAGACGATAGCCGTGCTGATGGTGTGCGGAAACCTCATCATCATCCCAAATTCGCTGCTCGATGCCTGTTATCCAATTCCGGCGCTTATTGCCAACAACTATGGCGAGATGCTTTCTCTGCCGCTTTACGAGTCGGCTCTGATGTTTGCCGCCTTCATCTTGTTTTTCGTCGTGCTGCTGTTCAACTTGGTGGCGCGCCTGTATCTTAAAAGCATAAAAGTAGAATGAAATACATTGAAGAATATTTTTTCAGAACGCTGATGTATCTGTCGCTGCTCATCGTTTTCGGCTTTGTGGCAAGCGTGCTGTGGAGCATCTTTTCAGAGGGAGTGCCCGTGCTCACTTGGGACATGGTTACGTCTCTGCCCGGCTCGGGCTTTTACATAGGCAAGGAGGGAGGCTTCCTCAACGCCATCGTGGGCTCGCTCTACATCGTTCTCGGGGCAACCGCCATCGCGCTCGTTATAAGCATTCCGGTGGTTTTCTACCTTAACGTTTATCTGAAGTCGAGTTCGCGCTTTGCATACGTTGCCCGACTGGCGTTCGATGTGCTTTTCGGCATCCCGAGCATCGTCTATGGCGCGTTTGCCTTTACCATCATGATTGCCGTCGGGATAAGGGCTTCGCTCCTTGGCGGAATCATTGTTGAGACGCTGCTGATAATTCCTATTCTGATTAGGAGCATGGACGAGGTGGCGCGAAACATTCCGAAGGACTTGCTCGAGGCTGCCTATTCGCTCGGCGCAACGCGTATAGAAACTATCTGGGTAGTGGTTAGGCAGATAGCACCGGCAATAGCCACGGCCACGCTCCTGTCGGTAGGCAGGGCAATGGGCGATGCCGCCGGAGTGATGTTTACAGCCGGATTTACCGACAACATTCCCGAGTCGCTCACCGACAAGGCTGCAACGCTTCCGCTCTCAATCTTCTTCCAGCTTTCCGTGCCGCAGGTCGAGGTCAGGAACAGGGCATACGCGGCGGCCGTTCTCCTTACGGCCATCATCTTGGTGCTCAGTCTTTCGGGACGATTCATCATGCGCCATTTCTCGAAGAACAAAATCTGAATCATAACATACTTATGTTACATAAATGCCCTCCGAAGGCTATTTCGGGAGTGGCGACTGCAATGTAATTTTGCATTGTCAAAAAGTTTGAGACTGAATGAAGGAAAAGACGGATGTTTCAGACTTAGGAACTTAATGAAAAAAACAGTAAAAAGATGTCAGAAAAGATTACACATTTAAAAGAATTGGAGTCCGAGGCAATATTCGTAATCCGTGAGGTTGCTGCTCAGTTCGAGAAGCCGGTATTGCTGTTTTCGGGAGGTAAGGATTCGATTGTTATGGCTCACCTTGCATACAAGGCGTTCTATCCTGCGCCCATACCGTTTCCGTTTCTGCATATAGACACGGGGCACAACTTCGTCGAGACAATAGAGTTCAGGGACGAGTTGGTGAAACGGCTCGGCGTTAAGCTGATTGTCGGCTCTGTTCAGCAGAGCATAGACGAGGGCAGGGTAGTCGAGGAGAAAGGCTACAACGCATCGCGAAACAAGTTGCAGACGGTTACGCTGCTCGACACGCTCGAAAAGTATAAGTTCGATGCCGCCCTTGGAGGAGCGCGACGCGACGAGGAGAAGGCTCGCGCAAAGGAACGCTTCTTCAGCCATCGCGACGAGTTCGGACAATGGAATCCGAAGAACCAGCGTCCCGAACTGTGGAACATCTTCAACGGAAAGAAGAATCTCGACGAGCATTTCCGCGTGTTCCCAATCTCAAACTGGACTGAGATTGACGTATGGCAGTACATTCTGCAAGAGAAGATTGCCCTTCCGTCGCTCTACTACACACACGAGCGCGACGTGTTTGAGCGCGACGGCGTGTGGCTGGCTCACTATCCGTTCATGCAGCTTAAGCCTAACGAAACGGTTGTGCGCAAGCGCGTAAGATGCCGCACCATCGGCGACATAACATGTACGGGCCTTACGGTTTCCGAAGCCAACAGCCTCGAGGAAATCATAGACGAGATTGCAGCAAGCCGAGTAACCGAGCGAGGCGGAAGAGCCGACGACAAACGCTCCGAAACGGCAATGGAAGACCGAAAGAAATCGGGCTATTTCTAATCAGTAACAAACATAAAATAAGACATTACAAATGAGCGAAATAAAGAATAAGAAAAGCGGCAACGGATATCTCGACATGGAACTGTTGCGCTTTACCACCGCCGGAAGCGTGGACGACGGAAAATCCACCTTGATAGGCCGATTGCTTTACGATTCAAAATCAATCTTCGAAGACCAGTTGCAGGCTGTCGAGGCGGCTTCTGAGCGTCTTGGCAACGCCGAGGTTAATCTGGCTCTGCTAACCGACGGACTCCGTGCCGAGCGCGAGCAGGGAATAACCATTGATGTGGCATACCGCTATTTTGCAACTCCGAAGCGAAAATTCATCATAGCCGACACTCCGGGACACATAGAGTACACCCGAAACATGGTTACAGGCGCATCAACCGCCGATGCCGCCATCATCTTGGTAGATGCGCGCAACGGCATCATTGAGCAGACAAAGCGCCATTCCTACATCGCCTCTCTGCTGAAAATAGACTATGTAGTGGTGGCTATAAACAAGATGGATCTCGTAGGCTTCTCGAAGGATGTTTATGACAATATACGCGCCGAATATGCCAAGATTGCCGATGTGCTTGGCCTGAAGAACGTCTTCTTCATCCCGATTTCAGCCCTGAAGGGCGACAACGTCGTCAATCCGTCGGATAACATGCCGTGGTATGGTGGCGAGACGCTCCTTCATCTGCTCGAGAACATTCCGCTAAAGCAAGGTGCCGACGATGCCCAGTTCCGCTTCCCGGTTCAGTACGTCATACGCCCTCAAACTGCCGAGTGGCCCGATTATCGCGCCTATGCCGGCAGAATATCTGGCGGTAGGATAAAGGTTGGCGACAAGGTTACGATTCTTCCGTCGCAGACCGAATCGGTTGTGTCGCGGATTGACGAGGGTACGAATCAGGTCGATGAGGCTCGCTCGTCGCAGAGCGTAAGCATCTCGCTTGCCGACGATGTTGATGTGAGCCGTGGCAGTCTGATTGTCAAGACAGCCGAGCTTCCGACGGTTTCGAACCAGATTGAGCTGCTTGTGTGCTGGCTTAATCACCGTCCGTTGCAGCTCCGCCAGAAGTACATCATCCGCCACACATCCGACGAGCTTCAGGGCGTTGTCGGTGAGGTTGAATACAAGGTGAACATCAATACCCTCGAGAATAATCTTGACGACAAAGAGGTGAAGATGAACGATATAGCAAAGGTAAGACTGAAACTATCAAAGCCTCTGGCGTTCGATTTGTATGCCAAAAACCGCACTACAGGCTCGCTCGTATTCATAGACGAAGGCACGAACGAGACCGTGGGCGCAGGCATGATTGTAGGATAAAAACGCATGTAATCTATGGCAAACGAAGAAATAGTTTCACGGCTTAACGAACGCTTCGCCCAAAGCACTCCCGAGGAGATTCTGGCTTACTTCCTTCAGCAATACGGAAACCGCGTTGCGCTGGCATCGAGCCTCGGACTCGAAGACCAGGTGCTTACGGCCATCATCTCGAAGGTGGCAAGGAAGGTTCTGCCAAAGCCCGAGGATGTGAGAGTCTTCACAATCGACACGGGGCGGCTTTTTCCGGAATGCTATCAGCTGATTGACAAGACAAACGACAAATACGACATAAAAATAGAAGTCTACTCGCCAAGCCACGAGGGCGTTGAACAGTATGTCCGCGAGAACGGCGTGAATGCCTTCTACCAGAGCGTAGAGCTTCGCAAGGCCTGCTGCCGATGCCGCAAGATTGAGCCGCTTTTGCGCGCACTCTCAACCCTCGACGTGTGGATTTGCGGTCTGCGCGCCTCTCAGTCGGTAACACGAAGCAACATTGACGTGGTTGAGTGGGATGCCAACAACGGCCTCATAAAGGTCAATCCGCTGGCACGATGGAGCGAGGACGATGTGTGGAAGTACATTCGCGACAACCGCGTTCCGTACAACAAACTGCACGACCAAGGCTATCCGTCGATAGGCTGCCAGCCGTGTACGCGCGCCGTAAGCGAGGGCGAGGACATTCGCGCCGGCCGCTGGTGGTGGGAGAATCCGGAGCATAAAGAGTGCGGACTTCATAAAAGATAGAAATATTATGTATAAGATTCCAGATACATTAACACAAGATATTGACAAGTTTGGCCGACTGTCGGGCGGCTATCGCAAAGGCGATGTCTCGCCCGTTGAGTTCAAGGCGTTCAGAGTGCCGCTTGGCGTCTACGAACAGCGCAAGAACGAGGTCTACATGGCGCGCATCCGTGCCACGGGCGGAGTGATAACTCCGCGTCAGCTTCTGAGCGTCATAGACATAGCCAAGGCCGGAGGCTCAAATCTTCTGCACATAACCACTCGTGCCGAGGTGCAGATTCTCAATCTTGAGCTCGATGCCGTGCAGAAGGTTCTTCAGCAGCTTCAGGCCGTGGGACTGGCAACTAAGGGCGGCGGCGGAAATACCGTCCGCAACATCTTGGTTAGCGAGTTCTCGGGCATCAACAACGACGAGGTGTTCGACACAACGCCCTACGCCATGGCTCTTACCGATGCCGTTGTGCCCGAAAATGACTCGTACACCATGCCGCGAAAGATGAAAATTGCCTTCTCTTCCGACGAGAATTTTACCGATTATGCCGGCATCAACGATGTGGGACTGGTGGCGCAGATAAAAGACGGCCGTCGCGGCTTCAAGGTCTACATTGGCGGCGGAGCAGGAAGCAAGC
>JBGUGY010000339.1:0-8612 GCA_045111775.1 Bacteroidaceae bacterium
CGCGGCGGAATTCCAATTATAGTAACGCCTATCTGCCGAAAATACTTCAGCGGAAGCAACATTTCGAGAAAGGGTCAGCACGATTTGGGCGATGGATTCGCAAAACTGACCGAAAGCGGAATAACGACAAACAACAAACTTGCCGAGTCGGACAATACAATGGACTATGTGCAGGCTCTGAAAGATGTAGCCTGCGAGTACGATGATGTTCCGGTTGTAGACATTACCGAACTTACCCGAAAAATGTATCTCAGCTACGGAAACGACTTCTGTACAAGCAATATTTTCTGTTCCGACGACTCAACACATCCAAAAGCCCTCGGCGCAACGCTGGTGGCACGTCTGTTTGCTCAGGCAGTTAAGAACGGCGAGAATGCCGTAAGCACACCAAAGAGCAGCGCGGTGCTTGCAAATCTGGCTAAATATGTGGTGGTCAGCAACGAGGTCTCACTTTCACCTTCAGACGGAGATTTGGGAACCGCCTACATCGGCATGACCGTAACCAAAGAGTTCAACATCTCAGCCTTCGGACTTGCCAAGGCTGCGGGTACCTTTACATTCAAGACCGAAGGCGGATTCGAGGTTTCTACCGACAAAACCAATTTCTCAAACTCTGCAAGCATAGATTACAACGGAAACACACTCATCTCTACAATCTACATCCGTTTCAAGGTTTCAGCAGAGGGCGTGACAACAGGCTCGCTCACCGCAACAGACGGAACGACAAGCAAGACCATAGAACTCACTGCAACAGGAAAAAGCAGCACAGGAGGAATAGAGACAAGCGTAGTATGGCCTCTAACCAGCAACGCTACGCCAGTGGTTACAGGCAGCATCACTCCTCTTGAGCAGACGATGAGCAACATGACGGTTTCGGGCTACCAAAACATAAATAAGGCTGCCGTGTGGCCCGAGGGCAGCAACTACGATGCAAGCCATACCGTTCAGCGCAACTGCGTGGCTGGCAACAAATGGCCTGCCGGAGAGATTGACGAGGTGAGCGACAGATTCATTCAGTTTGGCGTTTCGGCTCCCGAGAACACAAGCATAGACATTGACAAGATAAGCATGTATGTTGCCGGAGCAGGCGGAAACGGAATGAGATGCAAGATTTACTATTCAACCGATGCCCAGTTTGCAAATCCGGTGCAGATAAAAGAGTTTGCATCGATGACAAGCAACACAGCATATCTTGTAACCGCCGAGCCTGTGCTTACGCTCGACGAGGGCGAATCGCTCTATCTGCGCATCTATCCTTGGTATTCGGGCGAGGCAACAGGAAAGACGATCTGCCTGAGCGACGTCACGATTCACGGAGTGGCAAAGAGCGGAAACTCATCGGCTCAGGCAAGATACAGTCTGACAACAAAAGTCTCTCCTGCCGACGCTGGAAAAATTACAGTAAACCCAGTTCTCACATCATACAAGAAAGGCAGCGAGGCAACTCTCACGGCTACAAGAAACTTCGGATTCACATTCAAGGAATGGCAGGACAACAACGGCAAGACAATCTCTACCGAGCCTACTACAACCATTACAATAGATGCCGACAAAGACATCACTGCCGTCTTCGTTCCGCTTAACGTCTACACAGTAACGGCTCGCACTACCAACGACATGGAGATGTCGCTCGGAAGCGTAACAATCTCGCCAAACAATAACAGCAACAAGTATGAGGAGGGAACGGAGATTGTAGCCACCGCCAACGAAAGCAAGATTCTGAAATTCTTGAGCTGGACCGACGATAACGAGAATGCAGGCAACAACGCTATCCGTAATCTGAAGGTAAACGGCAACATAGAACTGGTAGCCAACTATGAGGTTCAGGACTTCATTGCCGTATTCGACGCTTCGAAGGTTCAGGGATATGCCTACAACACAACAGCCGAATATCCTTACAACGCCGATGTTGTATGGGATGCAAGCAGAAACGCAAAGGCAAGCATCGTAAGGGTTAGCGACGGCTCTCTGGTTTACACGCAGAACGGCGGTACTCCAGTAGTGCGCAGCCGAGAGTCTGCAACATTAAGCGGTCTTAACGGTCTTTACCAAAACGGCTACCGCACAACCGACGTGGCATTCCAATATCAGTTCTCGACAATCGGATTCACCTCGGCAACGATGTATGCCGGAATGGCAGCCAAGAACATGGCAAGCGCAAACTGGAAGGCTCTGATAAGCACCGACGGAAAATCATTTGCCGACATCGATGGCGCAAAATGGACAATCACGGCAAATGTTCTGAAAGATGACATCGCAATAAGTCTGCCAGAATCGGCAATGGACAAAAATCTGGTTACAATACGCATTGTAGGAGACGGCGACGCTACTCTTAGCACATCGTACCAGTTCGACAAAAAGTTCGACGGACTCGACTACTGCGACCATTCAGAAACAGGCTTCGGCAATGTTTTCGTCCTCGGAACAGCCAAGGTTGTGAAAGACAACGACGCTCCCGTTGTTACAAGCGTTCTTCCTACTAATGGCTCAACCGGAACAAGCAGTTCAGGAACAATCACAGTATCGTTCAACGAGCGCATCCGCAGCGCAAACCTCGTAAACGGCAAGGTTACGATTTCGGGCGGCGGAGAGACAAAGGAACTTGAACCAACATGGAACTCGCGCTCCGTTTCGTTCAACTACTTCAACCTGAAATACGGCACAACCTACAACTTCGTGATGCCTGCCGGATTTGCCGAAGACCTTTCGGGCAACGCCGCTCCTGAGGTTAAGGTAGAATTTACGGTTATGGACAGACAGAAGCCGGCTCAACGCACGTTCAACGCCATTGTAGACCATTCCCTCAGCGTAGACAAGATTGAGGCCTCAGCCAATATGCCAGCGCAGTATCGATACATTCAGGATGCGATAGACGACGCACCTTCGGCATCAGCAAAGCCTTATCTCATCTACATAAAAGAAGGTTATTACAAAGACCCTAACAAGACGTTCAATGCAAGCTACGGAATGAGATACGCCGACACATCGGCTGGCTCGACAAGCACCGAGACCGTTCAGATTCCGGGCGGAGCAAACGAATACGACAAATGTAATCTGGTTTGCGTAAACAAGCCAAACATTCACCTCATCGGTCAGGCAGTAGATAAAGTTACGATTGCCGGCGACCGTCTTGACGGTGGCTGTTCTGACAGAACCCGCGTGTGGTATCACATAAACGCCGGTGCTTCGATGGAGGTTACGGCAGCGGCAACCGACTTCTTCATGGAGAACGTAACGCTTGTAAACGAGGCTTGGACCGTAGAGAAGATGGCTGGTCCTCAGGCTCTCGCGCTTAACATGTCGTCAGACCGCGCAGTTATAAACAACTGCAATGTCCGCTCTTATCAAGACACCTATTATTCGGCTTCGACATACAACCGCCAGTTCTGGAACAACTCAACAATCGAGGGCGCGGTCGACTTCATATACGGTTCGGGCGATGTATTCTTCGAGGGTTGTACGCTGAAAATCGTGCGTCAGGCAGGCGGATATATCGTTGCGCCAAACCATCCAGCCAACACCCGATGGGGATATGTGTTCAACAACACCAAGATTGTCAGCGGAGTAACAACGCCTTCGAGCGACACAAAGGTCTACTTTGGACGCCCATGGCACGAAACTCCTATGACAGTATTCCTTCACACACAAAGCGAAGTTACTCCATACGACGGCATCTGGTATCCAACAATGGGCGGTCTGCCTAAACTCTGGGCGGTGTACGACATGTGGGATGCCAACGGATATGCTCGCAGCACAGAGAGCATCAGCGACTATTACTATACCGACAAGGCAACAGGCAACAAGGTGAGCGGCAAGGCTAAGAACTTCCTTACCGACGATGAGGCTAAGCAATACACCATCGAGAACGTGTTCAGCGGCGACAAGAGCAGCGGCAAGACAGGCTATTGGAATCCGCAGCCGATAGTAGAGAAGACTTCAACTCCAGTTCTCTCGCTTAACGGCAACGTAATAACATGGAATGCCGACGACTATGCCATCTGCTATGTTGTAACGGTAAACGGAAAGGCCGTAAGTTTCCCAACCGAATGCAGATTTGTTGCAAATGTGGGAGATGTGGTTTCCGTTCAGTCTGTAAACGAGCATGGCGCACTTTCAGATGCTTCTGAAAGCGTTACGGTTCTCACTACCGATATTAAGAATATCTCGGCTAATAGGAATACTGAAAGCGACGCATCATTCTCAGTAAACGGAATGAAACAGAACAAGCCTTCGCAGCACGGCGTTTACATCGAGAACGGCAAGAAAGTTTATAAGAAGTAAAAAAATAAAAGACATCAAACAAAAAAAGAGGTTGATACCAGCAACGGCATCAGCCTCTTTTTCTGTTATATGCCGCTACAAGATTTTTGCCCTTTGTCTTTCTTCTTCTCGTCTATGAAGTTGCATTTCCGCCATGCACGAATGTGTCTAACTTATCGGCAGAAATCCATCTTCACAAAAGTCATAAAAACTAAGCTAAAACATAAATATCGTTAATAAAATCTCGTTCAAAGATAAAAAACGTAAGAAAAATATCATTTTTAGTGTGATTTTTCAAACATTTTCTTAGGTTGTGTGTTTCAATTGCCTTATTTTTGCAAACCGAATGAGAGATTATATTACAGCATAGATTAAAAACATTTTTTATGAGAAAAACTCTACTAACACTTGCGTTGTTATTCACAACAACAGCAGGTGTGATGGCTGATTCTGTCATCACATTAACAACAAGCAAGCAGTATGGCGACATGCTGAAGTTTTCGCCTGTTCCAGCCGCGGCAGGAACAATCAAAGTCGACTGGGGCGACGGCAATCTTGAATCTTACGAGATGAAGCCTAGCGACATGGCTTACACCCTGAAGAAAGAGCACAAGCTGATGGGACAGACCGTAAAAATCTACGGCGCACTTAGCGAACTGACATGCTCTGAACAGGGAATCACGGCAGTAAAGCTGGAGGAGCAGAGCGCGCTGAGGAAGCTTTCGCTCAACAAGAACCAACTGACTTACGAAACTACCGACCTTGGCGATGCCTACGCGCTTACGCTGCTTAATCTGGCAGAAAACGAGATTAACATCCTCAACCTCCAGAAGTTTGAGAAACTGCAGTATGTAGACCTCTACGGAAACAAAGACCTCACTACCGTCGTCTTTGCCAGCGAGAATCCCGATTTGAAGAGTATCACGGCCTACAATACCGACCTTATCCACTTCTATGACGAATACAAGTTCCCGAATCTGACTAACCTCGATTTACACAACACATCGCTCACCGAGGTGACATTCGCACCTGAGCACTATCCTAAATTGTCAACTCTGGACTTAAACGACAACAGTCTTGCTTCCCTCGACGTAAGCGGACTGACAATGCTTGAGTCGCTCTCTGTAAACAAGAACAGACTCACATCGCTTAACATCTCTGCCAACACAAACCTTCGCTCGCTATCGGTAAGAGGCAACAAGGAGCTTGGCAAGCTCAACTTGGCTAATAACGCTAAGATGTCGTCGCTCAACGTATCGAGCACAGGACTCGAGAGCCTCGACGTGCATTACATGACACAGCTCAGCTCGCTATATGCCGACAGCCTCAGACTTACAAAGCTCGATGTGTCTGAACTTGCTTATCTGAAAAATATGTCGGTAGATGCCTGCGACTTGTCGTACCTCGATTTCACAGGCAACTATTTCAACCTGAAAGAACTGAGCGTGAGAGGCAACAAGAACTTCACGGCACAGTCGCTTAACTTCATGTACCAAACCATACACAACCCTAACGTAAAGGCAAAAATGTATGTATCTGGCACGACAGGTGCCAAGCAGGCCGATGCCGAAACATATCTCCACCTCGACAACTACGATACAAACTGGAAGATAGACGTTGAGGGCGACGGCTCGGCATCTATGTCGCCAGTACAGCTTACCCTGCTTCCTGCAAAGGGCGGCACATACAAGGTGTTCCGCCGCATCCTCTCCGACAAGTTTGAAAACGTTTGGATTAAGCACTACGAAGAGGCAACCGACGGAAAGGTTACTCCGGGATTTGTAAACGTAGTACGTTTCGTTCCTAACGAAGGCATGGGCTTCAGAGGAGTGAAGGTAAACGGAAAGATGGTAAAGGACTCGCTCTTCTTCGTTACGGCAGATGCCGAGATTGAGGCTGTGTTTGGCGAGGGCAACGATGACACAAAAGACAAGTACATCGCCTTTACTGTAAGCGCAGGACAAGACAGCCAGTACGGATTTGAAGCCGACAAACCAAACACAAACATCCTTATAGACTGGGGCGACGGCAAGCTGGTAAAGGGTAACATCAGCAACACTGGCTACACTTATTTCGACGGAAAGACCGAAGGCACAACAGTCAAGGTTTACGGCGACGTATCGTACATCAATGTCGAGAGCTATCCATACGGCTACGGAATAGACAACTGCATCAAAGCCATCGACCTTTCACACAACGGCGATATCCGCCAGCTGAACGCTTACTTCAACCAGCTCAAGAGCATTGATGTTACAAACCAGCCTAAACTCATCTCGCTCAACGTAGCAATGAACGAGGATATCGAGAAACTGGATTTGAGCAAGAACCCAGAACTGAAAGAGCTTCAGGCATACACCACCTGCATCGAGGAGCTCGACTTGCAGAACAACACCAAGCTGCAATATCTTGACGTTAAAAACACATTCCTGAGCGAACTCAACGTTGCCAACTGCAAGGAGCTGACAACACTCATTGCAAGCAACAACGAACTTGAGGAACTTAACGTAACAAGCCTTCCTAAGCTCGACATCCTTCAGGCTTCGGGCAACTATATCGAAAGCATCGACCTGTCTAACAACGCAAAGATGCGCGAACTCACAATAAGCCACAACATGCTTACCGAGCTCGACTTGTCTAAGAACAAGATGCTTGAGAAACTTAACGTGAGCGGCAACCAACTCGACGGACTCGACCTGTCTAACAACAAATATATCTGGTATGTAGACGCTCGCGCCAACAGATGGGATGCCTGCACAGTAAACGAGTTCATGCACCTTCTTCCACTTTATGTATCGCCGGGCAAAGAGGCTGAGGAAAGCACTACAGCCACTAAGCTCTTTATCGACGGCGAGGACGATACTAAAAACCGTGCAAACGATGTGGCTCACTCTGAAACAAGAATCCTTAACGGCAAGAACTGGATTTCGAACATCTTGAAAGAGGGCGACGGCACAGGCTGCGACCGCTCGTATGTCTACATCATCCCTGCCGAGAATGGCGAGATAAGCATCGTTGACAACAACGGCGACAACGTGCCAAGCGGAACAGCCGTGAAGAAAGGCACAGAGCTTACCGTTGTAGCTACTCCAGCCGCCGACTACAAAACAAACAGTATTCGTGTAAACGGCGAGGTAATCGAAGGCAACAAGTTCGTTGTTAACCAGCTGAGCGATGTAACAGCCAAGTTCAGCCTTGTCTCTACCGGCATCAACAACACCAAGAGCACTATTGCCACAGCCAAGGGCGGCATAGACGAGATTAGCATCGAGAGCAACGGCGAAACAGAAGTAAGCATCGAGTCTGTCGCAGGCAAGAATGTTTACAAGTCTGTCGTAAAGGGCAATGCAACTGTCAAGCTTCCAGCAGGTATCTACGTTGTAACACTTAAGAGTAACAACGAGAGAATAACAAGAAAGCTGATTGTAAGATAAAATCACTCGTTAAACAAACCGAAGAAGGAAGGGAACATACGTTTTCTTCCTTCTTTTTTTTGCTCCCTACTACAACCACCAAGCCTTCATGTTTTTATGAGCATCCTAATAGATATGCAGAAGGCTACGTCTCCGTTACGCATAGATATGCTTGAAGATAGCCGAAAACTACTTTCAGGATAGGGGGAAGCAAGGGGGAAGGTTCGTCCAAGGTACGTCCATGGTTCGAGGAAGGTACGTCCAAGGTTCGACAAAACGTATATTGATGCAGACTGAATTCAATTCACAGTTGACAGTTGACAATTCAAAACTAAGAACTCAAAATTGTAGAAAAAGTGGACTTTTTTGCCTTTTGGGAAATACAAAATGGTGGGAAGGTATAGGCAAGGTATAGGGAAGCTATATGCAAGGTATATGAAGGGTATATGTAAGATATATGTTGGGGATATGTTGGGGATATGTTGGGTATATGTTAGATATAGCCAGATTAGGTGATGGAGAAGTTATGGTGAAGTTGAAAAGAACTAGAGGGAGTGTAAGCAGAACTGTGCCTAAATCCCCTTTGTTCTGCCGAATTCTATGGAAGAATAAATGTATTTTTTGTTATAAAAGTATTTGTTTATGTTTGTTATGACGTGTATTTTTGCAATGTTGATTAATAAATCAATACTACCTCAAATAGTATTCTTTTATAAGTTGCTGCCGAATTCTGAATATATCAGAATCATTTAATAGACTTGAATACAGTTTTAATAATAAATCTATATCATGAAAGAAAAAAGACTACTTTTGGTATTGTCTTGCCTCTGTTCACTTCATGCCATGTCGCAAAACCAAATAAGTTTTGCATACGATTCTGGTGGTAACAGAGTTAAGCGAGAATTTGCAATGCAGCCCCGGCAGTTGAACTTACTCAAGAGT
>JBGUGY010000340.1:0-2019 GCA_045111775.1 Bacteroidaceae bacterium
TATTTTTTTTGCTTTATTCGAACTCAACGCTTGGTATTACATCTTGCTGGCAATTTTAGCTGCAATTTCCTTGAATTCATCGGCTGAGAGCTCAAGTTTAGGGTTCTTGAAGTTCATGTCGTTCTCGCTGTTCATTGGCACAAGATGAATGTGTGCGTGAGGAACTTCGAGGCCGAGCACCGCAACGCCAACCTTGATGCAAGGGAAAGCCTCCTTAATGGCGTTTGCAACGTGCTTTGCAAAGATGTGCATACGTCCTAGTTCGTCGTCCTCGAGGTCGAAGATATAGTCAACCTCTCTCTTTGGGATAACTAGCGTATGACCTTTAGCCAAAGGCGCGATGTCGAGAAATGCGTAGAACTCATCGTTCTCTGCCACCTTGTAGCTCGGAATCTCGCCTGCAACTATCTTACTGAAAATTGTTGCCATAGTCGTATTGTTTTTAAGTGTTACTGCTCGAAAGAAATGTTTGTAATCTCAAGGTTTATCTTGCCCTGCGGAATTGTAATCTCGGCAATGTCGCCAACCTTCTTGTTGAGCAATCCCTGAGCGATAGGAGTCTTGATTGAAATCTTGCCATGCTTCAGGTCAGCCTCGCTTTCCGAAACGATGGTGTATTTCATCTTCATTCCAGTCTTGGTGTTCTTCATCTCTACGGTAGACAGAATCTGAACGCTGTCGGTAGACAGTTTGCTTGTATCTATAATCTTAGCCTCGGCAAGCACGGCTTTGAGGTTGCTAATGCGCATCTCGAGCATGCCCTGTGCCTCTTTGGCTGCATCGTATTCTGAGTTTTCAGACAAGTCGCCCTTGTCGCGTGCTTCTGCAATGGCTGCTGAAGCCGCTGGACGCTCTATTTCTTCCATGTGTTTAAGTTGAGCTACCATCTTGTCGTAGCCCTCTTGAGTCATATAAGCCATATTTATTAAAAATTTTAGTTTGTTTTTCAATTTGGTTTTGCGCGTTTTGGCTGGCGCAAAAAGAAAAAGAATTCCGGCAGTTTGTATTATGCCGGAACCCCTTATCCCAAAACTATCTTGTTTGCAAAGATAATGTTTTTTTCTTAACTTTGATATCTTTTGGTAAAAAACTTTGTTTTACAACAGCGACTGTATTGCTGCGTCGAGGTCTTTAATCTGCTCGTTGCGCATCTTTATTTCGTTGTCTTTGTTGATGAGGAATATGCAAGGCACGGTGCTAACTCCGTAGATGTTTGCATAGCTGCTGCTCAGTCCTCTTTCGTCTCTTACGCATATCCAAGGAAGGGCGTCGGCTGATGTCTTCCAGAAGTGCTCGTCTTCGTCGAGTGCAACCTGATAGATTGTGAAGCCTTTGCTGTGGTACTTATTGTACAGTTCGCGCAGCAGCATGTTGCGCTGTGCTGACTGCGGAGCACCAAATACGGTAAATTCGAGCAATACCGTCTGACCTTTAAGCGATGTAAGGTCGCGCACGTTTCCGTTTACATCCTTCAGCGAGATGTTTATACATCCTGCTTCTGACACCTTGCTTGGGTCAATCTCCAGCGTCTTTCTCTGTGGAGCGCGAGTATTGTTCATGCCTCGGATGGCAATGTTATGCAGATTCTTTGTTCTTTCCGACTCTGGATAGGCTGCATCCCAGCTTGTGGCAACGGCAGCGAAGCACTTAATGTCGTCCTTGTTTGTCATAGGGTCGAACAAAAGATAGTTGCCAAGTGCTTGGAACAAAGCAAAGTATGATGCCGGTTTGTTTGGTGCCTTGAAGATGTAGTTGTACTTTATGTCGTTCTTGAACGACTCGACCATCGCCTTGATGCTGTCTTCTGCAACGCCGGGTGCTATGTTCTTGTTGTCTTGCAGTTTCAGAATGTTCTCCTTCAGCTTCAATTGCTTGAGGGCGATTTCCTTGATTTCTGCAACATCGTTGTTTCCCTCAATCTCGTAGTTGCTAGCCATCTGCTTGGCATCAGCCTTAATCTTGATTGTCTCGGTTGAATCGACACAGAAACTTATGATGTTGTTTCCCAGACGGATATGA
>JBGUGY010000341.1:0-2964 GCA_045111775.1 Bacteroidaceae bacterium
GCGACGTGAAGGCGTTGCCGATGAAGAAATGGTTCAACACAAACTATCACTATATAGAGCCTGAGATTGACGATAATACCAAATTCAGCGTGGTAGACGACGCAAAGCCGGTGCGCGAGTTTGCCGAGGCAAAAGCGGCTGGTATCCAAACTGTTCCGACACTTATCGGAGCGTACACTTTTCTGCGTCTGGCGCGCTACAACGGCAGCAAGAAGGCAGAGGATTTTGCTGCATCGGCAACCGCTGCCTATGCCGAAATTGCGAGCCGTCTTGCCAAGGCTGGGACTGAATGGATTTCGTTTGCCGAGCCTGCCTTGGTGCTCGATGTAACAGACAAGGAGCGCGAGCTTTTCAGACTGATTTACAAGTCGCTCGTTGAGCAGATTCACGCAACTACAGGACTGAAAATCGCTATTCAGACTTACTTCGGCGACATTCGCGATGTCTATGCCGATGTTACTCAGATTGGCTTCGACGGCATCGGACTCGACTTTGTTGAGGGGCAGCAGTCGCTCGACCTATTACAATCGGGATTTCCAGAGAATACTTTGCTCTTTGCCGGCATCGTAAACGGAAAAAACATCTGGAAAGCAAACTACCATCAGAAAAATCTGCTGATAGAGCAGATTGAAAAATCGGTAAAGCCAGAAAACGTGGTTATCGGCCCATCGTGCTCGCTCCTGCACGTTCCGTACACCGTGGCGAGCGAGGAGAAGCTGCCAGCCGAGGTGCTGCGACACTTTGCCTTTGCCGAGGAAAAACTTGCCGAACTTGCCCACATAGCAAGCAGCAATGCCGAGGCTCTGGAGGCTAACAAGGCTCTGTTCTCATCTGCCCGAACAACGCAGAACAAGGCTGTATGGAACGAACTTTCGGCTCTGGGCGATGCCGATTTTGAGCGCAAGCCTGCCCGACTCGACCGCCGCGACATTCAGAAGAACGAGTTCAACCTGCCGCCGTTCCCAACAACAACCATCGGCTCGTTTCCGCAGACTGCCGATGTGCGTGCCAACCGCACGGCTTTCAGAAAGGGCGAAATTTCAGAAAAGCAATATGTTGACTTTAACCGCCGAAAGATTGCCGAGTGCATCTGGCTGCAAGAGAACATCGGGCTCGACATTCTTGTTCACGGCGAGTTTGAGCGCACCGACATGGTAGAGTATTTCGGCTCGAAGATGGACGGCTACGTGTTTACGCAGAACGCCTGGGTGCAGAGCTACGGCACACGATGCGTAAAGCCGCCTGTAATCTGGGGCGACGTGAGCCGAAGCACGCCGATAACCGTTGCATGGTCGGTATTTGCACAAAGTTG
Organism: Bacteroidaceae bacterium; assembly: GCA_045111775.1. Classification (GTDB taxonomy): domain Bacteria; phylum Bacteroidota; class Bacteroidia; order Bacteroidales; family Bacteroidaceae; genus Ga6A1. The sequence continues at coordinate 1,313 of JBGUGY010000341.1, forward strand.
CACCAGCAAGCCGGTGAAGGGAATGCTTACAGGCCCAGTAACAATTCTTAACTGGTCGTTCACGCGCGAGGACATATCGCTAAAGGAGCAGGCCTTGCAAATAGGTCTTGCCATTCGCGACGAGGTTCTCGACCTCGAGAAGAACGGCATCAGGATTATCCAGATTGACGAGGCAGCCTTGCGCGAAAAACTTCCGCTACGCAAAAGCGCATGGCACTCCGACTATCTCGACTGGGCAATCCCGGCATTCCGTCTGGTTCATGCCAAGGTAAAGCCCGAGACTCAGATTCACACGCACATGTGCTACAGCGAGTTTGGCGACATCGTAAAGGACATCGACGCTATGGATGCCGACGTGATAACCTTCGAGGCAAGCCGCTCAGACCTGAAGTTGCTCGACGCGCTCAATGCCGCCAAGTTCGAGACCGAGGTTGGCCCGGGCGTGTACGACATACACTCACCTCGCGTGCCGTCGGTCGACGAGATTATCGATGTTCTACACAAAATAACCGCCAAGATTCCGCAGGAGAATGTGTGGGTAAATCCCGACTGCGGACTGAAGACGCGCGGCGAGAAGGAGACTTCGGAAAGCCTTATTAACCTTGTAGAAGCGGCCCGAATCCTCCGCGCCGAAGCCGAAGATGTTGCGGTATAACAATGTACGAAAAAGCAGATTTCTCTTTGCAGAAGTCTGCTTTTGTCTTTCTATTTTCTGATACTCAATGCGGTGGCGGAATTAAATCAACTTACTTTAACCACAGACTGATTGTTGAAAGAACTATACCTTCTTATCCTTGAAAAGTTAAAATATTATAAATATTGGCTCTTTTTTGGCAGAAAAGTGAAAAACCACTTAATTTTGCAGGCGTAATTAAACCATTTTTTAGATTATGAAACATTTTTTTACCATTCTACTAAGTATTATACTTTTGGGCACAAACCCTGCGTGTACCTTGAAACAAGAAGCCTATGCGGTAATATCGCCAGACAGCACAACGCTCACTTTTTATTACGACACAAAGAAATCGTCTCGACAAGGAACGGCGTATGATATAATATATGCAGAAGACAGCATTCCTAAATGGGTGAAATGTGAGAAATGGGCGGGAATTCTAGATCCTGAGAATCCCAATTTTACGACAGTGGTTTTTGACGAGTCGTTTAAAGACGCTCGTCCTTTATCGTGCAGATATTGGTTTGCCGGGTTTAAAGAATTAACACAAATAGAAGGCATCAGCAATCTTAACACCTCGAATGTAACGGATATGAGCTATATGTTCTCAGATTGCAAAAATCTGACAACACTTGATATGAGAAACTTCGATACTTCGAAAGTAACTGATATGCATCATATGTTTGAATGGTGCATAAATCTAAGTACACTTGATATGAGAAACTTCGATACATCGAACGTAACGGATATGAGTTTGATGTTCTGGCATTGCGAAAAACTAACTACACTTGACGTGAGCAAACTCAACACCTCGAATGTAACGGATATGAGCTACATGTTCTCAGATTGCAAAAATCTGACAACACTTGATATGAGTAACTTTGATACTTCGAAAGTAAAGGATATGAGTCATATGTTCAATGGTTGCGAAAGTCTAGCAAGCCTTGATGTGAGAAACTTCAATACATCAAAGGTAACT
>JBGUGY010000342.1:0-3737 GCA_045111775.1 Bacteroidaceae bacterium
TAATTCCGTTGCAGTTGCTGGCTTATTACGTTGCCGTTCAGAAGGGACTGAACGTAGACCAGCCTCGAAATCTGGCAAAGTCGGTAACGGTAGAGTAAGAAAAGGTTTTTCTATCGATAAAAATGAAGCCTTCGGATTCTTCTTTGATTCCGAAGGCTTCTTGTTTGTTTTATCTTCCAATGCTCTGGAGATATTCAGTCTTTCTTATCTCGTATTGAGTTACGTTTTCTACAAATCTGTCCTTGCTTTGCTGAAACATCGTCTGTGCCTCGAGAAGGTCGCTCATGGTGCAAGTGCCGGCGTTGTAGTAGTCGGTGTGCAGACGAAGGTTCTCTTTGCTCTGGCTGATGCTGTTCTGCGATATTTCAATCTGCTTGTAAGCCTCGTTCAGCGCGTTCCACTTGTTCTTGATGTTGATGACGAGCAGTTCGCCGTTGTCCTTCAGACTGTTTTCGGCGTTCTGGATTTCGATTTTCTGCCTCTTCATACTATGCGAGCCGCCAATCCAGTTGCTTATCGGAATGCTTACGGTTGCCAGGCCGATGAGGCTGTTCTGACTTTTGTCCATCAGATTGTTGTAGCTGTACATTCCGCCTACCGAAACGGTCGGGAGATTCTTTCCGACGCTCATCTTGTATTGCAGCTTCTGTGCCTTTACGTTTTGCTGAAGAAGCTGATACTCGCTTGTCTGCTGAACGGCATCGTGTGCCGAGGCGTACAAGTTGGATGGCGATTGCGGCATCTGCTCGGCAATTGAGCAAGCCACGTCGATGCTGTCGATACCCAGTCCCATGCTTTGCGACAGCAGATTGCGGCAGATGGCGATGCCGTTCTCGACCGTGATGCGCGAGCTTTTCAGCTCGTTGCGCTTAAGGTTTACTTGCAGAAGGTCGTTTCGGTTTGCCACTCCTGCATTTACGGCGGCATTTACGTTCTGCTCTATTGTCTTCAGCTGGTTGTCGACGATGGTCAGCGTGTTCAGTTTCTCTTTCAGCATAACGATGTTCCAGAAATATTGAGTGATGTTGAGTTTTACTTCGTTTGTCGATATGTTATGCTTCAGCGTGCTGACCTCTATTCCCACCTTGGCAAGTTTGTTGCCTGCCGTAATCTGTCCGCCTGTGTAGAGCGGCAGCATAGCCGAGACGCTGCCAAGAACGCCGTCGTCTACCATCTCCATTGTCTGCGGAATGCCGAGAGGAGAGAGGTTCATCTGTACCAGTCCTTTGTCGGCTACGAATCCGGCAGCCGTTGCGCTTACTTGCGGAATGTAGTTGGCAAACGCCTCCTTCTTCTGCTCCTTGGCACTCGAAATCTCGTTTTCAGAAGTCTTTAATTTAGTGTTGTTCTGCAAAGCGATATTTATGCACTCTTCGAGCGAATATTGCTTTTGTGCCACGGCTGGAGCACAGAGCAGAACTGTTGTGATAAACAATATTATCTTACGCATATCTATTTGTCTTTCTTTTCGTTAAGTTTCCAGTAAACAACCGGCAAGACGGTTACGACCATTATCAAGGCTCCTATTCCGCCGGCAAAGATTGTTACTCCCACAGGCATCCAGAAGTTTGTTGCCTCTACAATCATCGGCACAACTCCAACGGCAGTGGTGGCAGTTGTCAGGAATATCGGAACCATGCGTCGCCGTCCGGCATCATAGGCTGCATCTTTTACCGTCCAGCCCTGTTTTACGCGGTCGTTGGCATGTTCGAAAATCAGAATCTCGTTTCGCATTATGATTCCCATAAGGGTGATGAAGCCGAAGACCGAAGTCAGTCCGACGGCACGATTCATCAGAGCCAGACCGATGATTGCGCCCGGAATGCAGAGGCTTATGGCAGCGATGCAGACAAACGTCAGTTTGTACTGGCGGAAGTTGAACAGGATGAAGAAGAAGATAATAACCACCGATATTGCCATTCCCTGAGCGATTGGAGTCGTTGTCTCGTTGTTGTTCTCCGGTTCGCCGCCAATCTCAAGCCTTACGCCGTCGGGGATGTGAATCTTGGTCTTTGCTATGTTCTCGAACTCCTTGTGCAGAGGGGCAGAGAGAACGTTCTTCTTCAGCTCAGCCGTAACCGTGATGCATCGTTCTCCCTCGCGATGGATTATGTTTGTTGCTCCCCAAGAGTAGTGCGCATCGCCTATCTGACGGAGCGGAACGCTTGTCGCAGCCGAGGAGAGATACAGATTGTTGATGTCGCTGCAATCGAACTGATGACTGTTTACGTCCTTTATCTTGACAGGAACGTTATAGTCGCCTTCCCACACGCTTGTAACCGTCGTGCTGCCGGTTGCCAGAGCAAGCTGAAGCTCGGACAGCGTGCGGTTTATGCCAAGTTGAGACGAAGCGACAGGGTCGAGTTCAACCTCGATGAACGGACGCTGTTCCTGCCAGTCGGTATGAACATACATGATGTCGGGATTCTTGCGCATCTCTGCCACCATCTCTTCGGCAGCTGTGCGAAGACTGTCGATGTTCTCGCCGTAGAAACGATATTCGAAAATCGGAACATTCTGAAAATCAAGCTGCTTGAACTTGACGAAGGCGTTAGGGTAGTGCTCGCTCAGCATCGGCTCGTACTTGTCGAGCAACGCTTCGGTGGCTTCTACCGATTTTGTGTTCACGATGAACTGAGCGTAGTTCGTTCCTGCAATCTTAGGAGCGTAGGCTGCATGGAATCGTGGCGATGAGCAGCCGATGAAGCGCGTTATGCCCACCACGTCGTCTTCCTGCTTCAACAGATTGTAGACAGAATCGGCAATCTCTGTTGTCTCGTTCAGCCCCTTGGTGTCGGGAAGGGTTATCTCGACGGCAAACATATCTCTGTCGGCAACAGGCATCATTCTTACCTTCATGTTCGGGGCAATCAGCAGGCACGACAGAACGGTGATGGCAACAGCTCCGCAGATGGTTGTCCATGGGTTGCGGAATGTCCAGCCCAGAACCTTCTCGTAATATTCTTGAACATAGTCGGTGAGTTCCTTCTTAGCCTTCTTCTGCTCCTTTTTTTTTCTCTTGATGAACATGAATTCCAGAACCGGAATGGTGGCAACGGCAAGAACAAGCGAAACCATAAGGTTGATGAGGATTGTCCACGGAAGCCACTCAACGAAATCGGCTGTTGTTCCGACCATTGTGAGGAGCAGAGGGAAGAAGATGATGGCTATGCACAGAGTGGCGAGCATCATTGGCATAAAGTAGTGCTGTGCCGATATGGCTGCCGCATACCATCGGCTGTAACCCTTGTTCAGGTATTCAAGATAGCCGTCGAGAACCACGATGGCGTTATCTACCACCATTCCGAGCACGATAATCAGTCCGGCAAGGGTTACGGTGTTGAGCGGAATGCCGCACATATACATTATTCCAACCGAGATGAACGTGCTGAGAGGCACGGTGATGCCTGCAACGATGGCTGTGCGCCACGGAAACAGCAGGAGCATAACGACGATGATGATAATCATCGACTCGATAAGGTTCACCATGAAGTCGCTTACGCTGTTTCCTACCACCTTGCATTGGTCGGCTATGCGGATGATAGACACATCCTTAGGCAGCTCGTTGGCTGTGAAGTCGGCGAGCACCTTCTGCACGTCCTTTCCGTATTCAACGATGTTGTTGCCCTCAATCATCTCGAGCGACAGCAGAACACACTGGTTGCCGTTGTAGTCTATTCGGCTGCTGCCTGCGTCGTATTCGCGCTTTACGGTGGCAATGTCCTTAATGCGTACAA
>JBGUGY010000343.1:0-4683 GCA_045111775.1 Bacteroidaceae bacterium
TAAAAGTTGTTGCTGCATCGTCCTTCTGTAAAATTGAACCATCTTTTCTATAAATGCAAAGCCCAGTTTTTGGTGCTTTGTTTATTACTTTATTTTTTCTTTGCCCAAATTCCTTGTGTTTGACTTCTGGATCAACTTCAAGGCGTTTCGCATCAATTAATTTTGTGATATTAGTTTTGCGAGATAGAGAAACACTTATTGGATTCCCTGGCTGATAGTCTACAACTAACACTAATTCTCGCTGCACTTGTTTAAGTGCAGGCTCAATTGTTTCTGTGACTATAGGAAGGATTTCTTTCTTTATTATTTCTTCTTCCAGTTCACTTGCTTGTCTTTCCATTTCTTCATTTATAGAAAGACCAACATTCCGCAATGCTTCCATTGCCTTGTACAATTCGTTAAGCCGTGACATATATCATTAATAAATGAGAGTATTATAATTTTAAAAATCAAAAAAGGGTTAAAATCTTAATTGAAGACAAAGTTATATAATTATTTTGAAAGGATAGTTTTTTTATGTATAAACTATTTATTACGGTACGCAATTTTTTTTAAGATATATTGCCTTAAGGAATCTTTCATTGTTTGTTCGGCAAAACTAACAAATCTAACTTTTTTATATAAAACCGCAATAATAATCAGTTACCTAAAAACTTTCTGATAACCTCGGTGTATTCAGCCTTGTGCATCATGTAAGAGCGGGCGTGAACGGCGTCCTTGCCAATCCATAAGGCTTTTGGCTCGGGCTTTGCTTTGTAAAGGCGATAGACCATCTCTGTTGGCACAAACGTGTCTTTGTCGCCGTGGATGAAAAGCATAGGATACTTGCATTTTGCAACCTCGCCAATGGCTGATGCTTCGCCGAAACTCCATCCGTATCGCATTTTGCACAGAAGACTCGTTGTGTACATCAGCGGAAATTCTGGCAGACCGAACTGTGATTTCAACTCGCACGAGAACTCGTCCCATACGCTGGTATAGCCGCAATCTTCAACAAAACGGAGGTCGCTGATGCCGTCGGGCATTGGGAGCGACGACATCATCATCGTTGTGGCGGCTCCCATCGATACGCCGTGTACAACCATCGTGTCGGTCTTGAAGGCTTTCAGCCATTGCATAACGTCGTGACGGTCGTTCCATCCCATGCCGATGGCCTCGCCGTCGCTCATTCCGCTTGCGTGAAGATCGGGCATCACCACGTTGTAGCCAAGGTTGCGCTCGTACATTCGTGCCAGAAAGAAGTATTTTATGGCTTGGTCGCGCCATCCGTGAATAACGAGTGCCGTCCTATTGCCGCCTCTGTTTACGAAGTAGGCGTGATGCCGTTCGCCCGTCGGCATAGTCATGAACGTGTCGCATAGCGTGTCGATGCGCTTCAGACTATCAATCCACTCGGCTGTCTCGGGATATCTCTCGAACAGTTCGCGATAGCACGAATCGGTGTTGTGGCGCGTTTTGTCGGGGCTTAGCGAGTAGCTGAGCATATAAAAGCTTCCGCCCGTTATTACGGCGAGCAGCACAATTATGATTACGGAAGATGTGAGTAAGATGTTCTTTTTCGTCATGCGCATTTCTGATGCTTTTGATTTGTTAAATCAGTTCGCCCTTGCCTTGGCGTATAACCTCGTTGCTGCCGTCAACGCAATAGCCTATGGTACTTGGCTCTGTGCCGCCGTCGCCGCCGTCAACAACCAAATCAACGGCATGACCGAGACGCTCGTCAATCAGTTCCGGATTGGTCAGATATTCAATCTCGTCGTCGCTGTCGTAAGGGATTGTCGTCTTCATTATCGGGTCTTCCATGACGCCGAAAATCTCTCTCATCACAGGATGGTTTGGCAGATGCACGCCCATCTCCTTGCGGTTCTTGAAAATTTTCGGAAGTTTGTTGCTTGCTGGCAGAATGAAGGTGAAAGGTCCCGGCAGATTGCGCTTCATCAGTTTGAAGGCATCGTTGTCCATCTTGGCGTATTCGCTCACTTGACTCATGTCTTTGAAGATGATTGACAGACTTTTCTTCTTCAGGTCGATGTTCTTTATCTTGCAGATACGCTCAATGGCACGTTCTTTCAGAGCGTTGCAGCAAATGGCATACATCGTGTCGGTTGGCAGAATAGCCACGCCGCCGTCGTTCAGAAGGTTAACAATCTCCTGAATATCCTCTACCGAGTTATTCTTAGAATAAAGTTTCTTAATCATATATTTTTTCCCCCAATTATGAATTATCAATTTTGAATTATGAATTTAGAAAAAGAATTTTCAACTTTCAATTTTCAAGTTTCAATTCCCCAATTGTCAATTGTTAATTATGAATTTTGAATTGTGAATTATGAATTGTCAATTCTTCTTCCTTAGCTCGTTTGCTATTGCCCACTGAATCTGCGCTGCCTCCTCGTTTCCGAGTTCGTTCAGTGCGTTGCCAAACAGCTGGTGAGCGTTGGCATGCTTTGGTTTTATACTCACGCACTTGTCAAAATCAGCCACGGCAAGTTCGTAGCGTTCAAGCTGCATGTTCAGTTTTCCGCGGTTGTAGAGAGCCATGAACGATATTGGCGACAGCTCCACTGCCTTGTTCAGCTCTTGTTCTGCCTCGGCGGTGTTGCCCGTGTTCATCAGCGTTATGCCCTTGCGGACGAGCGCGTCGATGCAGTTCGGATTCAGTTTCAGAGCCTTGTTATAGTTCTTTATTGCAGCCTTGGCATTGTGCGCTTGTGTTATGCAGTCGTTGCCAAGCTGAACATATTCGAGCGCATATTTGTTAAGATGCTGGTTGCGCTGCGATAGTTCTTCGCGAAGCCTTTTGTTCTCAGCCTTCAGCGAGTTTATGGTGTTTAGCTTGCGCCTTATGAATCGGATTGAGTTAGGCTTCTCGATGTCGTAGCGCATGTGTATTGCCTTGTAGAATTTGCTCAGACACAGTTCGAAATCGCCTTTGTTGAAAGCCTCTACAGTTTCTTTGTACAGAACATCTGCTTGCGCCTGCTTCAGTGCGCGCTGCATGGCTTGCGTATTGTTGAAGTTCTGTGCGAAAGTCAGAATTTCGGGGCGGACGAAGATGTCGCGACGCTGAATCTCGGTTTTCAGCTGAATGCCTTCGAGCGATGTGCATCGGCTCAGAGCAACGTATGCCTGTCCGCCGGCAAAGACGCCTCCGCTGAAGTCTATCACCACGCGCGAGAAGGTCAGTCCCTGACTCTTGTGGATTGTTATTGCCCACGCCAGTTTTATCGGGAATTGGCTGAACGTGCCGAGTTCTTCTTCCTCAATCTTCTTCTCGGTCTCGTTGTATGTGTATCGCACGTTGCTCCATTTGTCTTTCGTAACCCAGAAGCAATCGCCTTGTTCGGTTTCTATTAAGAGCGTGTCGTTGTCTATGTCGATATCGCGTACTATGCCGAGCGTTCCGTTTACCCATCGCTTTTCAAAATCGTTTTTGATGAATAGAACCTGCGCTCCTTTCTTTATCGTTAGTTCCTTGAGCGTTGGCAGACTGCTTTCGGGAAATTCGCCGCATATCTCGCCCTTGAAAGTGTACGGCTCTTCGTCTATGGCATCGAGTTTGCTCTGGTTTATGTAGTCAACGCTGTCGCGGCGCGTGCAGAGCGTTACGAACAGTTTGCCCGACTGGTCGAAGCCTTCGTTCTCGCGGATGTGCTCGGTATATCGTGTGTTCAGCAGTTGAAGGTCGTGCTCGGTTGTGCGGTTGGTGCGTATGTTGTTCAGAACCGACACGAAAGCCGGGTCGTTCTGGCGGTAGACCTTCGTGAGCTCGATGCTTACAAGCTCCATCGACTTGAAAACCTCGGCGTTGAAGAAATACGGAGTGGGGTAGTACGGGCGAAGCATCTCGCGCTCGTCGTTCTTCAGCACAGGCTCAAGCTGGAACACGTCGCCAACAAAGAGCATCTGCTTTCCGGCAAATGGCGTTCGCATGTTTCGGCAATAAATACGCAGAACCTTGTCTATGAAGTCGATGATGTCGGCTCGCACCATCGAAATCTCGTCGATGATGATGAGCTCAACCTCCTGAAGCATCTTCACTCTCTCCGAGTTGTACTTCAGAAAATCTTTAATTCTTCTTTGACTTGAAAATCGTGCATCGTCGGGCACAAGCGGATAGAACGGCAGTTTGAAGAAACTGTGAAGCGTTGAGCCGCCGGCATTGATAGCCGCAATACCAGTAGGTGCCAACACCACATGTTTCTTCTTGGTGTTGGCACATACATATTTCAGAAAGGTTGATTTACCTGTTCCAGCCTTTCCCGTCAGGAAGACGGAGTTATGAGTGTATTGAATCAGCTGGAGTGCATTCTGAAACTCAGTGTTGCTTGTATCAATCTTGCTGATTTCCATTCGCGGTTATCAGATGTCGTCGAAATTTATCATTCCGTCGTCTTTCTTTTTCTTCTTTTCCGAAGACTGACTTGCGCTCTTGTCACCGTCCTTTCCGTCAGTCTCGCCCTCGGTTTTCTCGGTTGTGGCAGCCAGAGAGTCGTTCTGAGTGCTGTCGTTGCGCGAAACGTAGCAGCTTGCACAAGTGTAGCTTGAATAGTCTATCTTCTCGCCGTTCAGCAAATCAGGATTTGGCTTCCACTTAAACTGACCTTTGTACTTGCTGAACGCTGGGTCTTTCAGAACCATATCCATGAAGTATCCGAAGATAGGAAGAGCCGTGCGGCTTCC
>JBGUGY010000344.1:0-3693 GCA_045111775.1 Bacteroidaceae bacterium
GTGACTTTTCAAGGCACACACACGGTATTAACCATGATTTTATGCCATTCGGCTGCAAAATAACAAAAAAAATAAATACGCTACAAAACATTTATTCTAAAAAAATGCTAAAAAAACAAAATATCATTACTTTAAGCCAAAAATCAAACTAAAAAATGCCAAAATTTTTCGGATTGGAAACATCATTTCAGACAGTTTTTTATACAAATCGCACATCTTGCCATCGCGACAAGATATTTCGCAAGCACAAAACAAAAAAAACGGCTGGAAATGAAAGAGTTCACTATCCAGCCGAGTTTTTTTGTTAATCAAATATATCCAAAAGTTCTTTTAGTTGTTTTCTGGACGAAGTTTGCGAACAGTAACGGCAGTCTGCCACATCTCGCTCTCGCGAAGTGCCTTCAACTCCTTCTCCAAGCCCTCACGATAGTCAGGCTTTGAGTTAGCGTCGATTGAGATCTGTGCCTCGTTACCAGACTTAACAGACTCGTAAAGCTTCTGAACTACAGGCTTGCAAGCATCGTGGAATGGGCCCATCCAGTCGAGAGCACCACGCTGTGCAGTTGTTGAGCAGTTTGCGTACATCCAGTCCATACCGTTCTTTGCGAACAATGGCATAAGCGACTGAGTAAGCTCCTCAACAGTCTCGTTGAATGCCTCAGATGGAGTGTGACCGTTCTCACGAAGTACCTCGTACTGAGCAAGAAGCAAGCCCTGAATAGCACCCATCAAAGAACCACGCTCACCAGTAAGGTCTGAAGTAGCCTCGCGCTGGAATGTAGTCTCGAACAAGTAACCAGAACCGATACCGATACCAAGAGCCAAAGTACGATCGAGTGCCTTGCCTGTAGCATCATTATATACAGCGTATGAAGAGTTCAAGCCACGACCCTCGAGGAACATAGTACGGAGTGATGTACCAGAACCCTTAGGTGCAACCATGATAACGTCGATATCTTTAGCAGGAACAACGCCTGTGCGGTCGTTCCAAGTAATAGCAAAACCATGAGAGAAGTAAAGAGCCTTGCCTGCAGTAAGGTACTTCTTGAGTGTAGGCCATACTGACATTACGGCAGCATCAGAAAGCAAGCACATTACGATAGAAGCCTTCTCTGCAGCCTCCTCGATACCAAACAATGTCTCACCCGGAACCCAGCCATCAGCAACTGCCTTCTCGAAAGTCTTGCCCGGACGCTGACCAACGATTACGTTGAAGCCGTTGTCGCGCAAGTTCAAAGACTGACCAGGACCCTGAACTCCATAGCCAATAACTGCGATTGTCTCGTCCTTAAGTATTTCACGAGCCTTCTCCAAAGGAAACTCTTCGCGGGTCATTACGTTCTCAATAACACCGCCAAAATTCATCTGTGCCATTTTATATTATATGTTTTTTGTGCGCTTTTTATAGCGCGTTATTATTGGTTTACGTTTTTCGCTTGCAAATTTACACTTTTTTGCTCTATTCCGTGCAAATTTATCACTTTTTTTATGCAAAAACTTTAAATCAGTTGAATAAAGCCTCTGCACACTGTTTCAAAAGTGCCATTTTCAGCCTCTTTTCGCACATCTACCAGATATTCGAGTTCTGAATTTTTATGCAGAAAGAAGTGAAGCACATCGCCGATATACGATTCGGCAACGTAGGCAATCTCGAAACGCTTTATGAAATGCTCCTTGAAAAGCTGGAACGGAAGCAGGTTTATCATGTGCTCCATGTACTTTACGCTGTTTACATGACCGTTCACATCGATGTCGCTATAACAACTGCGGTAAGTGAACACGGGCTCGGCATCAGTAACCTTCACTCTGCCGGGAGGGTCGATGGGACACTCCTTCTCGGGTACAACGTAGTTGGCAATGCTTCCGCCGTGCAGAATGAGCAGGTCTTCGGGCTTTCGGGTGTCGAGCGATATCATCGCCCAAATGCTCTTGGCATAGCCATACACCTTTCCGCCGTCGCCCTTGATGGCGAAGTTACGGTTGGTGAAGAACCTGAACACCTTTTCAATCCACGTTTCTATTGAGTAGCGCTCATACTGGCTGGGCATCTCGTTCATCTCGATTACGAAACGGGAGAGCACCCATGTGTACTTGCTCTGGTTTAGCGTGGCTATGCCGAAGCCGCGGTCGTTGGCATGGAAGCCTGCGGTGTTTAGCAGGTTGTTGCCAAGCACGCTCATGAACAGCTTGCCGTTGAAGTCGACCTGAAAGGGTTCGGCAACGTATGGTGTACTACTTACGTTATCCATCTTTCTTTATTTAGAAGCCATATATTTCTGTTCGCGTTCAGAAAGATATTCGGTAAGGTGCTCGATGCAGCTCTTTGTGATGGCAATTCTGCCCGAGCGCACGTACTGGAGCACGCATCCGCAGTCTCTCAAAGCATGATAGAGCGACTCGATATCCTCAGTAAGACCGTTCTTTGTGATGATGCTGTACGTTGGATTCACCTCTACGATGTTGGCATCGTGGATTCGGATGTATCGGCTAACCTGCGGATTCTCCAGCATCACAGGAGTTGAAATCTTTATCAGACCGCACTCTTCGATGAAAATCTCGTCGTCGGTGAAATAGTTTGCCTGAATAACATCAATTTTCTTTTCAATCTGACGCGTAATCTTGTCTACCGTCTCCTTGTCGCTGTAGCATGTAATGGTGTACTTGTGCACGCCCTTTATGCTCGAAGCCGAAACGTTAAGGCTCTCGATGTTTACCTGTCGGCGAGTGAACACGGCTGTAATCTGGTTCAGCAATCCGGCAAGGTTCTCCGAGAAGACAAGAATTGTATATAATGTTCTGTTGTTCTGTTCCATCTTTCTGTTATTTAAATTCCATCGTCATATCATCGACATCGTGTCCCGGCTCGCACATTGGCAGCACGTTGCCTTCTTCCTCTACAGCCACCTGAAGCAGGTAAGGACCTTTGGTTGCCATCATCTTCTTTACGGCATCCTTCAAGTCCTTGCGGTCTACAACGGTCTGGCAAGGAATGTTGTATGCGCTTGCAATCTTCTCGAAGTCGGGATTTGTCATTGGAGTGAACGAGTAGCGGCGATTGAAGAACATTGCCTGCCACTGGCGCACGTTGCCAAGATAGTTGTTGTTAAGAAGAATTATCTTGACTGGTGCCTGCTGCTCCATTATTGTGCCGAATTCCTGAATGGTCATCTGCATACCGCCGTCGCCAAGGAAGAGGCATACATCACGCTCTGGTGCGCCGAATGTTGCGCCGATGGCAGCAGGGATTCCGAATCCCATCGTTCCCATTCCGCCTGATGTTACGATGCTTCGCTTCTGCGAGAACTTGAAGTAGCGGGCAGCCATCATCTGGTTCTGACCAACGTCGGTAACGAGGATTGCCTTGTTGCCTGTCTCCTCGGTAACGCAGTTAACAACCTCGCCCATCTTTATCGGTCCTTCGGTTGGATAAACCTCCTTGTCGATGACCATCTTCTGCTCCTTCTCCTTGAACGGAGCGAAGCTGTCAATCCATTCGCGATGCGATTTCTTGCTGACAATCTCGGTAACGGCTGCAAGAGTCTCCTTGCAATCGCCAAGAACAGCCAAATCGACCTTTACGTTCTTGTTTATTTCAGAAGGGTCTATATCGAAATGAATCTTCTTAGCCTGAGTTGCGTAAGTGCTGAGTTTTCCGGTGATGCGGTCGTCGAAACGCATTCCGACGGCAATCAA
>JBGUGY010000345.1:0-5411 GCA_045111775.1 Bacteroidaceae bacterium
TAATGATGATTGAATTCAAGAACATCCCTTCGGATATTCTTCTTTATGCCTACGTTCGTGAGATTCGCGAAAAGGAATTGCAGCACAACGGCGATATGGGCGGCGAGAAGCCCGATGTCTTCGAACCCGACTTGAAATCGCATCCAATACAGCATCAGCAGATATATCTGCAAAGCGGAAAAGTATATCTGCTTCTCCGCAATTATCAGATTGTAGTTCCGCGCGACAACGAGGCGGTTCTTGCCTACGACAAGGCAGAGGAAGAACGACAGAAACTCGTTTCGCAGTTCGAGATAAAGACCCCCGATGCGTTCATAAACAATCTTGGCGGCGTTCTGATGACGGCTGGCGAGGCTCTGTGGACGGGCTCGGTATGGCGACACACGCCGATGGACTGGTGCATTCAGCATCCGGGCATGAGAACCGCCTACGTTGGCGATATGCTTGGTTGGCACGAGCGTTCGAGAATTCATTACAGCAACTACGCATCGAGTCAGGTGGTTGATGTAAAGCAGAAACTCTTCCACCCGACGCAAGACCCCGAAAGGGGCATGAGCTCGAGCCGAATGGAATGGGGCTTGCCTATTTACAGCAACGGATACATCTGTAGCGTTCCGCGCCGAAGGGACGACATGCGAATATACAACAACAACGAGTCGTTTATCGATGGTCTCATCTCGCATCTTAGATGGACGGGCGACAAGGAGATGGCAAGAAAGATGTGGCCTGTAATAGAAAGCCATCTGAAATGGGAGAAAAGCAATTTCGACCCCGATTTCGACGGTTTGTACGATTCGTACGCAACGATGAACTCCAGTCCTGGAATTTATTACAACGGCGGAGCGGTTACATATTCATCGGCAAACAACTACAAGGCTTTCCTTTTTGCTTCGGAACTTGCAAAGATGCTCGGAAAGGACGGCACGGCATACCGTCAGGAGGCTGAACTGATAAAGCGCGCAATGCACAACCGCCTCTGGGTTTCGGATTGTGGACATTGGGCTGAGTACGAAGACTTGATGGGGCACCGAATGTTGCACAAAAGTGCCGGATTGTGGAGCATCTATCAGCCTATCGACTGCGGACTGAACACAACATTCCAGTCTTATCAGTCAACACGATATATCGATTCTGAGATTCCGCACATTCCTGTGCAGTCGGTCGGCAACACTCCGATGGACGGCGAGGTGAACCGCGGCGACTTTGCCGATGTTTCGACAACAAACTGGATGCCTTACGCTTGGAGCGTAAACAACGTGATGACTGCCGAAAGTATGAATGCTGCGCTGGCTTATTTTCAGTCGGGTAGGGCAAACGAGGGCTTCAAACTCTTCAAGTCGGCAATCATCGATATAATGTATCTTGGCAGATGTCCGGGAAACGTCGGCTACATCAGTTATCTCGACCAAGCGCGCGGCGAGTTTGCTCGCGATTATGGCGATGCCGTGGCAACAACGGCTCGCACGGTAGTCGAGGGCTTGTACGGAATTGCGCCCGATGCGCTGAAAAGATGTCTGTATATGAAGCCGCAGATTCCAACCGACTGGCAGTTCGCAAGTCTCAAGACTCCAGATATCACGTTCGACTATCGCCGCGACGGAAGCGTGGAGCGATACACAATAATGCACAACATAATGGCTGTTGATACCGTTGAGTGGCGTCTGCCGCTGAAGTATTCGGCCGTAGAGATAAAGGTGAACGGAAAGGTTCAGAAAGACTGTTATGTTGACCCGAGCAGCGTTCAGAAGCCTTACATGGTCTTCAAAGTTGTTCTGAAACCCGGAAAGAAATGTAATGTTGAACTCAGAGGGCAGGAAGGCGAGGAACTCTTTGCCAATATGCTTTCACTCGGATTGCAAGGCCCAGGCTCGTTCGCAACTCTCAAGAATCCTTCGGAACTGCATGTCGATTGGCTCAGATGCTACGACCCTGAACAGATTTTCGGCGGTTCGGAACGACTGACTCGAAGCAGTTTCAAGGGCGAGATAGAGCAGAATGTTCCCGAAGGTCATCACACGTTCTTCATTCAGGCTCAGCAAGGCTATCAAAACTGGTGGATTCCGGTTGATGTCGAAGTCCGACAGAAGGTAACGCGAATGGTTAAGCCCGAGGCTTTCGACGAGATAAACGTCGCAACTCTCGAACCTGTTGATATGTCTGGCTGCTTCAATGCTAATGTTACAGATATTTTCAAGAATAAGTATCTTAAACCGCGTCCGCCATACACAACGCTTCAAATTCCGATAAGCGGTTTGGGCGATTGGCGACATCCCGACAGAAAATTCGACGTTGACGACAGCGGATTGCGCGCGATGTCGAAAAACGGAATGTTCGTAACCGATAAAGGCTGGAAGTGGCTCACACCATCAAGCGGAAAGAATATTTTGTACACAACGCTCTTCGACAACTATCCGGATAAGGGACGAGTGCAGCTCTCTGGCTTTGCCGAGCATGCCTATCTGATGATGGCTGGAAGTACAAATCCAATGCAGAGCCGCATCGAAAACGGAGTCGTAACAGTTGTCTACAAAGATGGCTCTAAGCAGAGAATGTATCTGGTAAATCCAACAAACTGGCCTTCAATCGACCAAGCTTATTTCGAAGACGGAAAGGCGTTCGACCGTAATGCTCCAACACTCTATCGCCTTTGCCTGAAGACTGGATATGTAACCAATCATCTGGCGCGAGACATCAACTCAACGGTCTTGCTCGTAGAGGGCGGTGCGGCGGTCTTGCTAGATATGCCTCTCGACATGTCAAAAGAACTCGATTATCTCGAAGTCGAGACTCTTGCAAACGATGTCGTAATCGGTCTGATGGGTGTTACTCTACAGAGATAAAAAAATCTCCACAAAAGCATTTCGCATTTGTGGAGATTTTTTCATTCTTATTTTCTCTTTGTATAAAGGTCTTTAATTTCCTTAACCATTTTTCCGATGTCGTCCTTTCCGATTGGCTTCCATTCGCCGCCCATGTTTTCCGAACGGTGAATTACGTTGTCGTTGTCGGCATGGAAGAAGTTGTGAATGTACATGTATCTGTCCTTAGACATATCGATGGTAATCTGAATGTTACCCTTCTGAAACTTACATGTGTATTCTGTGAAGTTCTTGTAGAAAGGCGTTGTGCTGTACCATTGAGTGTTTACTACGAGAAACAGACCGTCGGTCTTTTCCCATTGCAGGTCGTCGTTGATGAAGTACACGCTTTTCTTTGCTTCTGTTTCGACCGTGAATTGCGGAAATCTGTAGTGGTCTCCGATAATTCCTTCTATTTGCTTGTGGATGGTTCCGACTCTCTTCTGTGTTGTTTGTCCAAACACATTGAGGCTGCCCATCAAAAGTAATGCTAATATAAAGACTTTCATGTTCATAGCGCGTGGATTTTCTATATTATGTAATAGTGCAAAGATAGTCTTTTTTAATTTTATGACAATAATTTTATATGCTTTTATTTCGCAATCGTCTATATTTGTTGCAGTTTGATGCCGTAATATGTTTCAGTTTCGGCTAAAAACTGGTGAGATGTCTATATTTACCGAATGAAAAGTATTTGTGTTCGAAAGAGTTGGATTTTCGTCAGCCTTTTTCATCCAGAACAAAACCATCTCTGGCTGGGTTATGGTGTGACTATCTTCGAAGATGCACTTTTCGGGCTTGATTTCTTCCCACCTGCGCGACGTGTGGCGAAGGGTTCGCATGTTGTCGAGCTTGATGCTTTCGTCGATGTCGCCGTATAGATTGTCTCTATTCATGAACATCTCTGCCATGCAGTCGGCTTGCAGTTCAAAGCGTTCTTCGAGAAGCGATTTTCTTTCCTCGTCCATTTTCATGCCCAGTTCTTTTATGTAACTGCTTATTCCAAGAATGTTTTGGACGTGATGGCTTACGCAATGTGCCACAAGATAGGTGGTGATGAAATCTTGTCTTATGCCGCTTTGCTTGTGCAAAAATTCAAGATATGCCATGTCGAAGTAGATTGTGCTGTCTGTTGCCGAGTAGAATATTCCCGTATGTGTTTCGCCTTTGGCAGATTTACGGCATTCAACTTCTCCTTTATATATAATAAGGTTTGGCTCGCGATATTTAGGAAAACTATCAGAAAGCACGTACAACCAGAAATCGGTCGTACGTGCAATATTGTCTTTTATAAATTTTACGGTCTTGTCTTCTTCTTTTGTTGTCTCGAATCTTATCTTTTTTTCCGATTCGGAGTTCTGCTTGTCCCATTGGCTTTTGGCAAGGAAACAGCCGCCAATGATGATTGCCGCAGCCAAGAAGTAGTAATATTTTCTTTTCATTTGTTCATGTCTTTGTCGGTGGTCGATGCATACATTCCTATGTATGCACCCGTAAATCCGCCTGCAACTTTAGTGCTCAGAACCGTTGCGTCCTGCTCGCTGAATTTCATTTCTATCTTGTTTTCTGCCTTTGCTTCCTGAAAGAAATAACTGAACTGCATCTTGTCGCCAACTTGCTTTACCTTCAGCACAAGTTCCGACAGTTTTTTCTTGTTCGGAATCAGTTGCTCTTCCGAAAAGGTCTTGTCCTTGTTTCGCCCGCTCAGTCTGATAACCATCTTGCCCTTGCTGTTCACCGTCTTTCCGAGAGTGTAGAAGTGTTCGTCGTTGTAGAAACAAGCCATTCCTGCAAATTCGCCTTCTTTCAGAGGCAGATAGTCGAGGTGGACGGTAGCTGTGTATTCCTTGCTGATTACGCGCTCGCCAATGAACGACGGATTTCCGTAGCTGTCGAGCGTAACAGGGCGTGGCGTAATTGTCAGCTTTCCTCCGCCAACCTGATACCATTTGTTCGCCGGGTCTTGCGGAGTTCTGATGAAATTCCACTGGTTTGAAAGCTTGTTTGCCATGAAATCGTCGCAGTTGCCTGTCAAGTCGCGGTTCTCTGGGCGCAGCATACTTTTCTTCAGTTTCATCGGAACACTTTCGCCCTCCTTCAGGATTATCGGCTGCTCGTCGTTCCAAGTCACAGGCAGCAAGAATGTCTCTCTGCCGGTATTGTAGAAATCGTCTTTATACGGACGGCATCCGAGGAAAACAGAAAACCAGTTTCCGTTGATGTCTTGAACAAGGTCGGCATGACCGGTGCAGGTTACGGCATCCTTTCTTCCTGCTTGCAGATTCCTTTGGGTTAGTATCGGGTTGATAGGGCATTGCTTGTAAGGTCCCATCACGCTATCAGCCGAGAAGATTACTTCCGAGTGAGCCTCTGCCGTTCCGCCTTCTGCTGCCATCAGATAGTATTTGTTGTTTACTCTGTAAAGATGCGGACCTTCAATCCAAATCGGTTTCTTCTCAGGGTTCGTACCTTTGTCGATGATTACTTTGCTCGTTCCCTTCACAATCTTGCCTGTCTTTACGTCAAACTCGTGAATCCAGATAGCGCGGTGAC
>JBGUGY010000346.1:0-8185 GCA_045111775.1 Bacteroidaceae bacterium
CTGAAATCATCCGCCAGATGGACCCTACCGCAACCAATATCCGACTGATAACCACCTGGAACGGCGGTGAGGGCACGGACTGGAACGTAATTCAGAACTGGAGCGGAACGTATGGCGGACATCCCGATAAGTACGATAAGGAACTGAAGAACGACAAGCAACTTCTGAATGGCGAGTACGGCGCATGGCGAACGCTCGACTTTCACGGCAGCGCATCGCTCGATACAAAGGCTTATACCGAAGACCGCGCCTGCAATCTTCTCGAACTGAAGATGCGCAAGGCATGGTCGGCAAAAGATAGCGTCTGCGGACAATTCCAATGGATTTACAGTAGTCACGACAATCCCGGCCGCCGTCAGCCTGATGAGGCTCTGCGCCTTATCGACAAGGTTGGTCCGTACAACTATAAAGGCATCGTTACGCCGTGGGAAGAGCCGTCGGATATGTACTATCTCTACCGTGCCATTGGCGGCAAAGAGCCGATGGTTAGAATCATCAGCCTCGAAAAAGTCTACACCAACTGCGATTCGGTAAGGCTTTATAACGATGCTGCTGAAAATGAATATCTTGCAACCGCAGTCAAGAAAGAAGGCGAGTGCCGCGTATCGTTCGGTAATATCGGCATACGTTATGGTATAGTCCGCGCTGTGGGCTACAAGAACGGCAAGCCAGCGGCTGAAGACATGATGATGGACTCAGCAAAGCCCGAATCTCCAAAGATGTCGCTTCTTGCACAGGGCGACAGCCATCGCGAGGCGGTGAGCATCAAGGGCGAGGCTAATCAGAACTATATCTATCGCATAAACTGCGGTGGCGATGATTATACAGACGAGTATGGTCAACTTTGGCATCAGGATAACAAGGCCGTTTCGCACTCGTGGGATGACCGTTTCGACGGACTTCAGCCTTATCTCGGAAGTCAGCGTACCATCTCTGCGCCAGTCAGAGGCACAAAGGACATGAAGCTGATGCAGTCGTTCCGCTTTGGACGCGAGCAACTGTATTACGAATTCAAAGTCGGGGCAGATGCCGCCACAAACTATCGCATCGAACTTTACATGATTGAGCCGTGGATTGGTAGGGGCGAGTCGTACACCGCCGACAAGGAAGGACTCCGCCTCTTCGATGTGGCTGTGAACGACTCGGTAAAACTCCGTAACATCGACCTTTGGGCAGAACGAGGCTTTGCCGGACTCTGCAAGTTTGTTGTCTATTCACGTGCCAAGGACGGAAAACTGCGCATCTCGTTCCCTCGCGTGGCGGTGGGCGAGGCTGTGATTTCAGCCATCGCAATCTCAGCCGATTCTTCAGTCGGCAACATCGAGACAACAAAGCTCGAAGCCGACAAAAACTTCAGTTGGGCTGAGGCAGACAAGCAGGTTTACGAGAAGATGCCCGAAAATCTTCTGCCTAAGGAAGACAACGTGCGTGCGCAGATAACCTACGAGGCCGAAGATGCCACCGTAAAAGGCAAGAAGACGATAAAGGAGCACAAAAAGCAGACTGGCGTATTCTTCGAGAAAGGCGGAAACGGCTCTGTTGTCTGGAACATATCAACCGGACTGGCTCAGGAATATACACTCAGGTTTAAGTACATGAATCAGAATGCCGAGCCGGTGAAGGCTCATGTGCGCATGATTGATGCCAAGGGCGTTGTCCTCTTTGAGCAAGATATGCTGTTGCCCGACACACCAGCCAAGTGGAAGGTGGTAAACACCACCACAGGCTCGTTCATCAACGCCGGACACTACAAGGTTGAGCTTTCGGCAAAAGACGCGAAGGGACTTGCCTTCGATGCCCTGATTGTAGAGTAAAAGATTTATTTAGATATGAATATTAAGAAACTGTTTGTAAGTTGCGTTGTAGCTGGCTCGGCATTCGTGCCGGCTCTTGCGCAGCTTGCGGATATCGAAGACCAGAACATTCTGCAACGCAATCGCGAGGCGGCGCGGGCTTCTTTCATTCCTTTCGTCCAGCAGAACGGCGATTCGTTCGTGCTTCTCGACGGCGACTGGAAGTTCAACTGGATGCCGAGTGCCATTGACGATGATGGCGGCGCATTCAAGTGGGGCGATGCTCCTTTCTGGGAGCAATGCTCGGCATGGAAGACATTGAAAGTACCGGCAACGTGGGAGGTTAGCGGATACGGCACGCCAATCTACGTCTCGGCAGGATATCCTTTCAGAATCAAGCCGCCTTTTGTGATGGAAGAGCCGAAAGAAAGTTACACCACATACAAGGAACGAAATCCTACAGGACAGTATGTGCGCACGTTCAGCATTCCGGCATCGTGGAACGGCAGCCGCATCTCCGTCCGCTTCGAAGGCGTGGCAAGTGCCTTTCATCTCTGGATAAACGGCGAGATGGCAGGCTACAGCCAAGGTGCTATGGAGCCAGCCGAATTCGACATAACATCGCTCCTGAAGGGTGGCGAGAACACCATCGCCGTTCAGGTTTACAAGTATAGCGACGGCGCGTATCTCGAAGACCAGGATTTCTGGCGTCTTGCCGGAATACACCGCAGCGTATATCTTCTGCGCAATCCGCAACTAAGCATTGCCGACTATACAGTCCGCACCGAGGCGGCAGACAAGCAGTATCGCGATTTCACACTCAGCATCGACCCCGAACTTCGTCTTTCCGACGATACGCTCGATGTTTCCTCATATCGCCTTGCAGCCGTCCTTACAGATAACGGCAGAACAATCGCTACTGATACGGTTTGCGTTGCCGATGTGCTCGACCTCGAACACAAGGCTTCGCGCATGAACGAGTGGTATCCGCAGCGAGGCTACCGAAAGTGGGGCAGAATGAAGATGCAGATAAAGAAGCCGAACCGATGGACGGCTGAGACTCCTTATCTGTACAAACTGCGCCTTGCCTTGATTGATTCGGACGGAAAGACCGTTCAGCAGGTTTTGCAGAACGTGGGCTTCCGCACGGTAGAGATTCGCGACGGACTGTTCCTCGTAAACGGTCGCCCGGTAAAGATGCGCGGCGTAAACCGCCACGAGCACGGCCCTAAACTCGGCAGGGTGATGACCGAAGAACGAATGCTTCAGGACATCAGACTGATGAAGCAGGCTAATATCAACGCCGTGAGAACAAGTCATTATCCAGATACTCCAAGATGGTACGAGCTATGCGACAGCATCGGACTCTACGTCCTCGACGAGGCTGATTTGGAGACTCACGGATTGCGCGGAACTCTGGCAAGCGACCCAACGTGGGCAGCCGCCTACATCGACCGTGTGAGCCGCATGGCAGAGCGCGACAAAAACCATCCTTCGGTGGTGATGTGGAGTCTTGGCAACGAGAGCGGCTGGGGACCTAACTTTGCCGCCTGTGCTTCGTGGCTTCACAACTTCGACTCAACCCGACCGGTTCATTACGAGGGGGCGCAAGGCTCCGACGGAAATCCCGATCCTCGCGAGGTTGATGTGATAAGCCGATTCTATCCGCGAGTGATGGACGACTATCTCAATCCGGGAGTGCCCGAAGGCGAGGACAAGGAACGCGCCGAGAATGCACGATGGGAGCGTCTGCTCGAGATTGCCAAGCGCAAGAACGACAACCGCCCTGTGCTTACAAGCGAATATGCCCACGCAATGGGCAATGCAATGGGCAATCTGAATATGTATTGGGACGAGATTTACTCGCATCCGCGAATGTTGGGCGGATTCATCTGGGATTGGGTTGACCAAGGCATCTATCGCAAGCGCGACGACGGCAAGGTTCAGGTGTGCTACGGAGGCGACTTCGGCGACAAGCCAAACCTTAAAGCCTTCTGCCTTAACGGCATCGTGATGTCCGACCGCGAGCTTACTCCGAAATATTACGAGGTTAAGCACGTCTATCAGCCACTCACATTCAAATACAAGAGTAGCAACAAGCAGATTTCTGTCATCAACCGCCAGCATCACACAGGGCTTGCTCCGTACAGCATAAAGGTGCAGCTTTTGGTCGACGGCGCGGTAAAGGCTGAGAGCACAGGCACTCTGTCAAAGACTCCTACCGATTCGCTCTACAATGTGAACACCGCCGTTTCCGACATCATCTCGCGCTTTGTTGGCAGCGGAAAGAACGTACAGATAAACGTCTCTGCCTTGTTGAAGCAAGCCACCTCGTGGGCACCTGCCGGATTTGTTGTGGCATCGGCTCAGTTTGCCGTTCAGAACGATATAGCCGTGGCTCCGGTAGCCAAGTTGGCTGACGAGATGGTTGAGGCTTCGCGCACCGACAGCATCATCAGCATCAAGTCGAAATCGTTCAACTATCAGATTCTTAACGACGGAACATTCCGCAGCCTTACTCAGCAGGGCGAGGAGATATTCAGCGGTGGCAGACTGTCTGTTTCGCGAGCATCTACCGACAACGACAAGGGCTTCGGCAACTGGCTCGACAAGGAGTGGAAGAAGAACAATCTGTTCGATGCTCCGCTTGCTGGCGAGATTATTAGTTGGCAGCAGATGGCAGACGGCAACGTTGTTGTAATTGTGCGCCAGACGGCGAAGCTTGCCAACGGCTCGGTTGTTGCAAACGTAAAATATACCGTAGATACAAAGGGTTGCATCGATGTTCAGAGTCACTTCACAACCGAAGGCTCTGTTCCGGCTCTTCCGCGATATGCTTTGCGATGGAAGTTCAGCAATCAGTACAAGAATATAAGTTATTACGCACGCGGAAGTCACGACAGTTATCCCGACAGAAAGCAGTCGGCTTTCGTAGGACTCTACAACAGTACGGTGGCGGCTCAGTACACGCACTATCCGCGTCCGCAGGATAACGGAAACCACGAGGATGCATGTTATCTCATCCTGAAGAAGAACGCCAAGGACAAGAGCGGCATCACCATTCAGACCGTCGAGAAGCAGTTCTCGTTCTCTGCCTTGCCGTTCAGCACCGAGGAGTTGCTTGGCTGCACGCACGATTGCGACCTTCCCGAATCGTCAGCCACATGGGTCGAGACCAACGCCGCCGTTATGGGACTTGGCAACAGCAGTTGCGGTCCGGGCGTTCTAAAGCAGTTTGCCCCAACCGAGGGCGACTATCGTCTGCATTTGAAACTTTATACACGATAAACAGAAAACAGTAATGATAAACAGAAAATCTTTAGTCGGAATCCTTGCCCTCGCGCTCTCTTCGGCAGCGTGGGCAGGCGTTCCGCCAACAACTCAGGTTCAGTATCTTAGCGGCCACGGCTGCGACGATATGGTTCAGTGGGACTTTAAGTGCTCGGGCGGAAACAACTCGGGCAAGTGGACTAAAATAGGAGTCCCTTCGTGCTGGGAGTGTCAGGGCTTCGGAACATTCCAGTACGGAATGAAGTTCTACGGAAAGGCCTTTCCCGAAGGCATAGCCGACGAGAAGGGCGAATACAAGTACGAGTTCAACCTACCTGCCGAGTGGAACGGCAAGGAAGTATATCTGGTGTTCGAGGCTGCCATGACCGACTGCAAGGCGCAGATTAACGGTCGAAAGGCAGTTGGCTTGCATCAGGGCGGATTCTACCGCTTTACAGCCGATGTGACCGATCGCGTCTTCTTCGGCTCAAAGAAAAATGTGCTCACCGTTCAGGTTAGCAAGGAGAGCGAGAACGCCGGCGTAAACCTCTCGGAGCGTCGTGCCGACTACTGGAACTTTGGCGGACTTATTCGCCCTGTTTTCATGGTGGCTCGCCCAGCTCTCAATATCCATCAGATTTCTATTGATGCCAAGGCCGACGGACACTTTACCGCCATCTGCGAACTTAACCGCGCTCTTGAAGGTGCAAAGATACGCACCGAGATTTTCGACATGAATGGCAAGAAGATGGGCAGCAACGAAACTGCCGTGAGAGGCGGAAGCGACCGCTGCGACGTAGATTTCAGCGTTAAGGGAATAAGCCAATGGAGTGCCGAGAAGCCCGTAAGATACGAGGCCCGATTCACACTTATTGATAAAAACGGAAAAGAACTGCATCTTGAGAAAGAGAAGTTCGGCTTCCGCACCATTGAGGTTCGTGCCAACGACGGACTTTACATCAACGGCATGAAGATGAAGGTGCGCGGAGTGAACCGACACAGTTTCCGTCCTGAGAGCGGTCGCACGCTCAGCAAGGCAAAGAACATCGAGGATGTCGTCCTCATCAAGAGCATGAACATGAATGCCGTTCGCCTGAGCCATTATCCTGCCGACCCCGAATTTCTCGATGCCTGCGATTCGCTCGGACTGTATGTAATGAGCGAACTGACAGGCTGGCATGGTCATCACGAGACAGCCGTGGGTAAGATTCTTGTAAAAGAGATGGTTACGCGCGATGTAAACCATCCGTCGGTAATCTGGTGGAGCAACGGAAACGAAAAGGGCTGGAACGACGAGCTTAACGGCGAGTTCCATCTCTACGACCCTCAGAAGCGTCCCGTAATCCATCCGCAGGGCAATTTCGGAGGCTTTGAGACGATGCACTATCGTTCTTACGGCGAGACGCAGAACTATCTGCGCAAGCCCGAAATCTTTATGCCGACAGAGTTCCTTCACGGCTTGTACGACGGTGGCCACGGAGCAGGTCTCGACGATTACTGGAAGATGATGTACAAGCATCCTCGTTGTGCCGGTGGCTTCCTCTGGGCTTTGGTTGACGAGGGCGTTAAGCGTGTTGATATGAACGGCTTCATCGACAACGTGGGCAGCTACGGATGCGACGGTCTTGTAGGTCCTCACTACGAGAAGGAGGGCAGCTACTATACAGTAAAAGAAATCTGGTGTCCTGTTCAGATTACGGTCGAGAACGGCATCATCAATATCGAGAACCGATACGATTTTACCAACCTTAACGAGTGCAAGTTCAAGTGGCAATTGGTTAAGTTCGCCACTCAGAACGGCAAGGCAAAGAACGGCGAGTTCACCGTTGTCAAGGGCGGCGAGCTGAAAGGTCCTGATGTTGCGCCTCATTCGTCTGGCTCGCTCAAGCTTCCTGTTGACAAGTGCGATGGTGCCGAGGCTCTCTATATCACGGCTTCGGACCAATACGGAAACGAACTCTTCACTTGGAGCTATCCTGTAAAGAACCAGCCGTGGATTGCCGGCAAGTCGGGCGCAAAGGCTCAGGCTTCGGAGGCTGATACGGTTCTTACGGTTAAGGCAGGCGATGCCGAATATTCGTTCAGCAAGAAGAACGGCTATCTCTTGGGCGTGAAGGCTGGCGGAAAGTCGTTCTGCTTCTCTAACGGACCTCGTGCCGTTGTTGTGCGCCGCGAAGACCGTTCTATGGACCAGTTCTACAACCACGACGACAAGGATGCCAAGCAGAAGGAGCGTCTGTACGAACTCTTCCCAGAGGCTGCCCAGTTTGTCGGCTTCCAGAAGGAGGAGAGCGGCGACAGTCTCGTCGTTACGGCTCAGTACAGACTCGGAAATATCGACAAGGCTCGCTGGGCATTTGCGCCAGATGGCTCGGTAAATCTTCAGTACACATACAACTTTAGTGGAGTGGTGGACATGATGGGCATCGCCTTCGACTATCCCGAGACAAAAGTCAAGAGCAAGTCGTGGGTTGGAAGCGGTCCTTACCGTGTTTATCAGAACCGCATAAAGGGAACAAAGTACGGCTTTTGGCAGAACGACTATAACGACCCAATTCCGGGTGAGTCGTTCACTTATCCCGAGTTCAAGGGCTATTTCGATAACGTTGATTGGATGAACATCGAAACAGCCGAAGGTACAATCTGTCTGAAGAACAACACACCAGACGTATACATCGGCGTATATCAGCCACGCGACGGTCGCGACCGCCAGTTGTGGACGTTCCCTGAGACTGGAATCTCGGTGCTGAACGTCATCGCACCAGCCCGAAACAAGGTCAATTCAACCGACTTGTGCGGACCTCAGTCGCAGGCAAAGTGGGTTGACGGTCCGGTAAACGGAAACATAACATTAAAGTTCAAATAAGAATCCCACTTTTTGGGGTTGGGTTTCGCGCCTTGATTGCCTTTCGGCTTTCAAGGCGTTTTTTTAAATTCAAAATTCATAATTGATAATTGGAGTAAGTTGAAAATTCTGAACCGATAGATAACTTTGGACTTGTAACGGACAATTTCGTTAGAAATTGTCCGAACGTCGTAGGAACGTCGTAGGAACGTCGTAGGAACGTCGTAGGAACGTCGTAGGAACGTCGTAGGAACGTCGTAGCAACGTCGTAGGAACG
>JBGUGY010000347.1:0-10322 GCA_045111775.1 Bacteroidaceae bacterium
ACGAGTATATCCCAGCCGACGTAGATTTGAGGTTCAAGACCGACCGCTCAAACCGTGTTTCTCGCTCCGACGTGATGAGACGCATCGGCACATCGGTGGTGCGCGACAGCAAGACTGGCGACGTGTTCGTGAAGCTTGTAAATTGCTTGCCCGAAGATGTAACCCTAACCGTTGATTTGAACGATATTATCAAGATTGAGACGATAAAATCTGGCAAGAACAAGACGGTTGGCGCATCAAACTATTACCTCGATGCTGACTACACTGTTCTTACGGGCAACATCGCCGAAGGCAACCAAAAGCCGACTTCCGGCACGGCAATAGTCCATTCAGAATCAGACGATTTCAGTCTTGAATATACAATGCCAAAGTACTCGTTTACTGTTATAAAGTTGGCGAAAAGAAAGTAAATCCTTCAGCAACAAACAGAAAGCACGCCCCAACATTTGTAAACTGAGGCAGAAGAAATGTAAATCCCCATCGCAAAAAACGGTGGGGATTTAATGTTGTTATTCAAAAAATATAGGTTCTCTCTTTATTGATTTGTTTTTGAGTCTATTTTTACGACATAATACTTTAATCCTTTTGCTTTTGCACGTTCTATCAAATCGCGGGTTGCCGTACTTTTCTCATCCCAAAAAGCAATAAGTGCATCTGCTCGATTTATCATTTTTATATTGGAGTAGTACGTTGCTTGTTGTCCATATACATCCCATTCAGCATCGTATGGCTCAATATTTATATGGTTTTCATAACAATAGTCCCATATTAGTTGTTCTGTTTTTTTTGATGTTCCGCGAAGAATAGTGAGTTTATGCGTTTTTATCTTAGAAGATAAATAAAAGTCGCATTTTTCTTTGAATAATCTATAATCATAAAATGAACTGCTTCCAGCTATAATTACTCGAAATTCATTTTTTTCAGAATTCGGTGGTAATTGAACTTCTTCTATATAGAAATTCTTGAATTCGCTAAATTCGAATGAATTTTCTTGAATGTGAAAACTTCTGCAATGTTCAGCTTCTGTCATAAGTGGGTACATTGGCTTTCCATATTTTTTGCTTAATCTGCATTTCGCTTTATCTTCATACATTGTTGCATAATAAAATTTGCAGAAATTACATCTTCTGAAATTTCTATTTTTATACATCCATAAAAATGCTGTTACTATGTCTGCGCCAGCATAGTTTTTTTTATTAACAATATTTAACTCAACTTGTGAATCTTGCTGAACTTTATATTTTGCGTCTTTACAGCTTATATTTCTAAGATATCCTATATCATTTATCTGTGGATTAAAAATATATCTTGATATATCGATTTCCATTGGTTCGAATTGTTTTCTTTCAAATGATATAAAATTAATTTGGTTATCATAAGATGATTCTACAAGCATATTGTTATTCGTAAAGATAGAGTCAAAATCTTGTTCTTTCTTTACTGTTATCTCTATGATTTTTAGTCCAGATTTTATTTTGTCATCTTCACATTTGTGAGTAACACAAATTTCTATAAGTAGTGGTGGAGTTTTGGGCTTTTTTGAGTTTGTTAAAAGTAAATCGGCAATATAATTTTTGATAGGCGTTTCTTCTGTGCATGTGTCGTAATAATCTTTCAAATTATATGTTACTTCTTCATATTGTTTTTGACATTGTATGTTTTTGTAAGAACATGTCTTGTTGTTACATTCTTTGTCGATTATATATGATATGAAAAAAGAATCAGATGAGTCAAATTTCTCTTTTATAAGATGCTTGCCCAGTTTATGAAGATATGTTTCTCCTGAGCAATTTACTATCTCTTTATGGTAGAAATGTGCTCTTCTGCTATTACTGCCAATAGCCCGTGGTAATAAAGGATTGCCACATCCAATACATTTGTATGTGTGAAGTCTACTCTCTTCTTTAGTGAAATCATTAATAGAGACAACTTTTCCTTCTTCGTTGTAAGCATATTGATATTTTATATCTGCCATAAAAATTATAGTTTAGTCTACAAAAATAAGGCTTTTTTATCAAAACAATGTGTGTGAACAAGAATTTTTTATGATTATAAGGCTTTATCTGAACGGATAAAACATCAAGCCATTTCCAGCAGTTGGAAATGGCTTGGTTGTCTTTTGTGTATGTGTTGTGCAAATAATTCTTGATGACAAATCAGTATGCCTGTTCGTGAACGCCTTTTACGGCGCGTCCCGATGGGTCGTTCATGTTCTTGAAAGCCTCGTCCCATGCAAGTGCGGTGGCTGTTGAGCATGCAACGCTCGCCTCGTGAGGAACGCATCGCGCAGCCGATTCGCTTGGGAAATGCTCCTCGAAGATGGTGCGGTAGTAGTATTCCTCCTTGTTCATCGGAGTGTTTATTGGGAAACGCTCGGCGGCATGAGCCATCTGCTCGTCGGTTACCTGCTCGGATGTTATCTGCTTCAGCGTGTCAATCCAGTTGTAGCCAACGCCGTCGCTGAACTGCTCCTTCTGTCGCCATGCCACGCTTTCTGGCAGATATTCGGCAAATGCCTCGCGGACAATCTTCTTCTCGATGGCTGTTCCCGGACACATCTTAGCCTCTGGGTTTGTGCGCATTGCAACGTCAAGGAACTCCTTGTCGAGGAACGGCACTCTGCCTTCAACGCCCCATGCAGAAAGCGATTTGTTGGCTCTCAGACAATCGTACAGATGCAACTTGCCCAGTTTGCGTACGGTCTCCTCGTGAAACTCGCGGGCATTAGGTGCTTTGTGGAAGTAGAGATATCCGCCGAAAATCTCGTCTGCTCCTTCGCCGCTCAGAACCATCTTTATGCCCATGCTCTTTATCACACGAGCCAGAAGATACATCGGAGTGCTGGCGCGAACGGTTGTAACATCGTATGTCTCAATAAAATAGATAACATCGCGGATGGCGTCGAGACCTTCCTGAATGGTATAGTTTATCTCGTGATGAACCGTTCCGATATGCTCGGCAACTTCCTTAGCCTTGGCAAGGTCGGGAGCACCCTTCAGACCTACGGCGAAAGAGTGTAGGCGAGGCCACCAAGCATCGCTCTTGCCTTCCTCCTCGATGCGCTTGTGGGCAAATTTCTTGGCAACGGCAGAGATTACCGAACTGTCGAGACCGCCTGAGAGCAGAACGCCGTAAGGCACATCGCTCATCAGCTGACGCTTAACGGCAGATTCGAGTGCGTCGTGAATGTCCTTTACCGATGCGCCGTTGTCCTTCACGGCATCATATTCGAACCAGTCGCGCTTGTACCAGCGCTTCATCACGCCTTCCTTGCTGCTGTAGTAGTGTCCCGGAAGGAATGGCTCGTACTCGTCGCAGAAGCCTTCGAGAGCCTTCAACTCGCTGGCGCAGTAGACTTTTCCGTCCTTGTCGCGACCGATGAAGAGCGGAATGACGCCAATAGGGTCGCGTGCAATCAGAAACTCGTCCTTCTCCTCGTCGTAGAGGGCGAAGGCGAAGATTCCGCTGATGTCTTCGAGAAAGTCGATGCCCTTTTCCTGATAGAGAGCGAGAATCACCTCGCAGTCCGAGCCAGTCTGGAACTTGTATTTGTCCTTGTACTGCTCGCGTATTGCGCGATGGTTGTAAATCTCGCCGTTTACTGCAAGAATGTGCTTGTTGTCGGGGCTGAAGAGCGGCTGCTTGCCCGATTTTGGGTCGACGATAGACAGACGCTCGTGTGCAAGAATTGCCGACTTGCCGCAGTATATGCCGCTCCAGTCGGGTCCTCTGTGTCTGATTTTCTGCGACATCCGCAGAGCCTTCTTTCTAAGGTCGGCTGTCTGCTGCTTTATGTTGAATATGCCTACTATGCCACACATGATATCGTATTTTATTAGGTTTTTGTAAATGTGATTATTAACGTTCCAAAACAAAGGGCACGGAATCAGAGCGAATTACGCGGTAAGACTTGATTCCGTGCCTCTGTGGATATAAGTGAAGTGTTTGTACTTTTACTTTTTGCTGAAGTAAGCGTCAATCTGCTCGCTTATCTTGCGGCCGCTTGCAATGGCACGAACTACGAGGCTTGCGCCCGATGCTGCATCGCCTGCCACGAACACGTTGTCGGCAAACTTTGGCTGCTCTGGCTTGATGAATCCCATTGCCAAGAGAACCATGTCGCACTCAATGATTTCCTTCTTGCCGGTTGGCTTCATGGTAGGACGGCCGCCCTGTGGGTTCGGAATCCATTCAACCTCCTCGACCTCTGCGCCTGTAAGCTTTCCGCCCTTGCCAATGAACTTGTTTGTGTTCAGGAGCCATCTGCGCTCGCAGCCTTCCTCGTGAGAGGTGGTTGTCTTCAGGATGACAGGCCAGTTTGGCCAAGGCGTTGCCGGATTTGTGCCAACAGGCGGCTTCGGCATGATTTCAATCTGAGTAACGCTAACTGCGCCCTGACGGTGTGCTGTTCCGATGCAGTCTGAGCCTGTATCGCCACCACCGATTACGAGCACTTTCTTGCCCTTTGCGTTGACCAGCTCGCTGTCGCTGAACTTCTTTCCTGCAAGGATGCGGTTCTGCTGGCTCAGCATCTCAAGAGCCAAGTAAACGCCCTTCAACTCGCGTCCTTCAATCTTCAGGTCGCGTGCCTGAGGAGTTCCGGTGCTTACAACGTATGCGTCGAATCCCTTCGGAAGTTTGGTTACGTCTACATCCTTGTTGTACTCGAACTTAACGCCCTCGGCCTCCATAATCTTTATGCGGCGGTCGATGACCGATTTCTCGAGTTTGAAGTTTGGAATACCGTAGCGGAGGAGTCCGCCGGCAGCCTCGTTCTTCTCGTAAACCGTAACCTCGTAGCCCTTGTAGTTAAGTTGGTTGGCTGCTGCCAGTCCGGCAGGGCCTGCGCCGATTACAAGAACCTTCTTGCCGTTGCGTTCGGGATGCTCTATTGTAACGTAGCTCTCGAGGAAGGCGCGCTCAGCAATGGCGCACTCGTTCTCGCGGCATGTTGTAGGCTCTCCGATGGTAAGGTTAAGTACGCACGCCTTCTCGCAGAGTGCAGGACAGATTCGTCCTGTAAACTCTGGAAAGTCGTTTGTCTTCTTCAGCATCTTGTAAGCCATCTCCCAGTCGCCCTTGTACAGAGCGTCTTGCCATTCGGGCTGCTTGTTGCCAAGCGGACAAGCCCAGTGGCAGAATGGTACGCCGCAATCCATGCATCGTGATGCCTGCTGCTGGCGGTCTTTTGTATTTAGTGTCTGCTCAACTTCTGCGAAATCGTGGATACGTTCGTGTATCGGACGGTGACCTGCTTCTTTGCGAGGGACAGTAAGAAATGCTTTTGGATTTCCCATTGTGAATTTATGTTTTGATTCTGGTTGTTTTTACTCGGTTTAGTAATCTCTCTGAATGTCGGCAATCTTCTCCTTGAGCTTTCTGAGCTGCTCTTCCTGAAGCACGCGCTTGTATTCGATTGGCACAACCTGTATGAACTCCTCAACGTAGTGGTTCCAGTCGTCGAGCATTGTGCGTGCCAACTTAGAGCCTGTGTAGAGCCAGTGCTGATGGATAAGCTCGCGCAACTCCTTGCGGTATGTCGTGTCTTCTACAAGGCTCAACTCAACCATATCCATGTTGCAGAAGTAGTCGAAGTTGTGGTTCTTGTCCCAGACGTATGCCACACCGCCCGACATTCCGGCACCGAAGTTACGTCCTGTCTCGCCAAGCACAACCACGCGTCCGCCAGTCATGTACTCGCAGCAGTGGTCGCCTGCACCTTCGATTACGGCTGTTGCACCAGAGTTTCTAACACCGAAGCGTTCGCCAACCTTACCGTTTACATAGAGCTCGCCAGTTGTTGCGCCGTACAGACCTGTGTTTCCGGCAATGATGTTATCCTCGGCAACGAAGTTAGAACGTACCGGAGGAAGAATAGAGATTCTACCGCCGCTGAGTCCCTTTCCGAAGTAGTCGTTAGTCTCGCCCTCGAGTTTGAAGTTTACGCCCTTTGGAAGGAACGCACCGAAACTCTGTCCGGCAGAGCCTTTGAACTTGATGTTTATTGTTGAATCAGGCAATCCCTCTTCGCCGTACTTCTTGGCAATGCAGCCGGCAAGCATCGTACCGCAAGCGCGGTCGGTGTTCTTTATTGCGAAGTCGAGGTTCACCTCTTGCTTGTTCTCTATTGCGTCTTTTGCGTTGGCAATAATCTCGAAGTCCTTAACGCCCTCAACCTTAGTGTATGGACGGCCGTCGTAGTGAAGAGGACCATCTACCTTTGTCAAGAGGCGAGAGAAGTCGAGTGTAGCAGCCTTTGAGCCTTCGGCGCGCTCGGCAACCTCGATGAGGTCGGTGCGACCGATGATGTCGTTGAACTTCTTGATACCCATTTCTGCCAGATACTCACGCACTTCCTGAGCAAGGAATGTGAAGTAGTTTACAACGTAGTCTGACTTACCAGTGTATCTCTTGCGAAGTTCTGGATCTTGTGTTGCAACGCCCACAGGACATGTGTTTGTATTACACTTACGCATCATCACACAGCCCAAAACGATAAGTGGAAGTGTTCCGAATGAGAACTCGTCGGCACCGAGCATTGCGGTGATTACCACGTCCTTACCAGTCTTTAGCTGACCGTCTGTCTGAACTCTAACCTGACTGCGGAGACCGTTAAGAACGAGAGTCTGCTGTGCCTCGGCAAGACCGATTTCAGGAGAGATTCCGGCAAATCGCATAGACGATGCTGGTGATGCACCTGTACCGCCCTCAGCACCAGAGATTACAATCAAATCAGCCTTAGCCTTTGCAACTCCGGCAGCGATTGTACCAACTCCGCTCTCGGCTACCAACTTGACAGAAACGGCTGCCGTTGGGTTGATGTTCTTGAGGTCGAAAATCAACTGAGCCAAGTCCTCGATAGAGTAGATATCGTGATGAGGTGGAGGAGAGATAAGCGAGATTCCCGGAATTGAGTTACGAGTCTTTGCGATAATCTCGTTAACCTTAAAGCCTGGAAGCTGACCGCCTTCGCCCGGTTTTGCACCCTGAGCCACCTTAATCTGAAGTTCCTCAGCATTAACAAGATACTCGGCTGTTACACCGAAACGACCAGAAGCAATCTGCTTAGTCTTTGAGTTCAACTCGGTGTGATAGCGTGCGTTGTCCTCGCCGCCCTCACCGGTGTTGCTTCGTGTGCCGAGTTTGTTCATTGCGATGGCAAGAGCCTCGTGAGCCTCGATAGAGATTGCTCCGAACGACATAGCGCCTGTTACGAAGTGCTTAACGATGCTTTCTACTGGCTCAACCTCGTCGATAGAGATTGGCTTTGCTGCCTTCTTGAACTTGAAGAAGTCGCGGATGAAGATTGGCTTCTCCTTGTTGTCAACGATATTTGTAAATTCCTTGAATTTCTTGTAGCTGCCAAGGCGTGTTGCAATCTGTAGGGTAGAGATTGTCTCTGGATTCCATGCGTGCAGGATTCCGTCTTTGCGATATGCAAACTGACCGTTGTTTGGCAAGAATTCGTTAATCTGAGCCGACTTGAATCCCTCGTTGTGAAGGGCGATGGCATCGGCAGCAATGTGCTTCAGACCGATACCGCCGATGGTTGAAACCTCTGTTCCGAAGTAAGTCTTCAGCAAATCCTCGCTCAAGCCGATGCTCTCGAAAATCTTAGCACCGCGGTATGAACGGATTGTTGAGATACCCATCTTAGACATAACCTTGAACAATCCCTTGCAGATAGCCTTGATGTAGTTCTTCTCGGCAGTCTCGTAGTCTTCCTGAACCTTCTTGTTTTTTACAAGGTTGTCGAGAACGGCGAATGTCATGTAAGGGCAGATAGCTGATGCACCGTAGCCCAACAGAAGGGCAGCGTGCATAACCTCGCGAATCTCGCCGCTCTCAACGATGAGGGCAGTCTGAACGCGCTTTCCTATGTTGATGAGATAGTGATGTACTGCGCTTACGGCAAGCAGCGACGGAATTGCGGCATGGTCTTTGTCGATGTCGCGGTCGCTCAGAATAATGTAGTTGATTCCGTTGTCAACCGATTCTTCAGCCTTTCTGCAAAGCTCGTCAATGGCTTCCTTCAGACCAGCCTCGCCCTTCGAAACCTCGAACAGAAGAGGCAATTTTGTTGTGTTGAAGCCCTTGTAGCGGATGTTGCAGAGAATATCCAGCTGAGTGTTTGTCAAAACAGGCTGTGGCAGACGAACCATCTTGCAGTTGCTCTCGTCTGGTGTCAGAATGTTTGTTCCGACTGCGCCGATATACTCGGTGAGCGACATTACAAGTTCCTCGCGGATTGGGTCGATGGCTGGGTTTGTAACCTGCGCAAACTGCTGGCGGAAGTAGTTGAAGAATATCTGCGGACGGTCTGAAACAACAGCAAGCGGAGTATCGTTACCCATCGCTGCCACTGGCTCTGCGCCGCCTGTACACATCGGAACGATTGTCTTGTCGATGTCTTCCTGTCCGAAACCGAAGTTTCTCAGCTTGCGCTCGTAGTTGTCAACGCTGTTGTTTACCTTTCGGCCGCTCTTCAACTTCTCGAGCTGTATTCTGTTTGTGCTAAGCCACTGCTTGTATGGATGTTCGGCAGCAAGCTGAGCCTTCAGGTCGCCGTCGTAGTAAATCTTGCCTTCCTCGGTATCGATCATCAGAATCTTACCTGGCTGAAGACGACCCTTCTGCTTGATTTCTGTTGGGTCGAAATCCATAACGCCAACCTCAGATGCAACAAGCATCATGTCGTTGTTTGTGATGAGGTAGCGTGATGGGCGAAGACCGTTTCTGTCAAGCATACCGCCGGCAAAGCGACCGTCGCTGAACATCAAGGCTGCCGGACCGTCCCAAGGCTCCATCAGGATTGAGTGATACTCGTAGAATGCCTTCAGATCGTCGCTGATAGGGTTCTTGTCGTTGAACGACTCTGGAACGAGGATTGCCATTGCGTGAGGCAGGCTCATTCCCGACATAACGAAGAACTCGAACACGTTGTCGAGCGATGCAGAGTCGCTCATTCCCGGCTGTACGATAGGCGAGATTTCCTTGATGTCGCCCAAAGCCTCAGACGAGAGAACGCTCTCTCTTGCCTTCATCCAGTTGCGGTTACCTCTAACGGTATTGATTTCACCGTTGTGGCACAACATTCTGAAAGGCTGTGCAAGGCTCCATGTTGGGAATGTGTTTGTTGAGAAGCGTGAGTGAACGAGTGCCAAGCCGCTTGTGAAGTAGTCGTTTGTCAAGTCGCAGAAGTACTCGCGTACCTGCATTGACGACAACATACCCTTATAGATGATGCTCTTGCTCGAAAGCGAAACGATGTAGAAATCCTTATGCTTTACGCGGTTCTCAATTTTTTTTCTTATCTTGTACAGTTTTCTCTCGAACAAAGGAAGTTCGTCGTCCGAGATTCCTGTAATGAAAATCTGTTTAATGTCTGGCTCGGTTTCGAGTGCAGCCTCGCCCAAGCACTCCGAGTTAGTAGGAACGGTGCGCAGGTGCATTAGCGACAATCCCTCGCGCTCAATCTCCTCGAACATAATCTTCAGAATCTCGTCCTGCTCTTTCTGTGCCTTTGGCAAGAAGATGAGACCAGTTCCGTATTTGCCCTTCTCTGGCACAGGAATGCCCTGCAGAAGAATGAATTCGTGTGGAATCTGAAGCATGATTCCGGCACCATCACCTGTACGTCCGTCAGCGCCTTCAGCACCGCGGTGACGCATGTTCTCGAGCACCTTGAGTGCCGAGTCAACAAGTTCGTGTGATTTGTTTCCGTGGATGTTTACTACCATTCCCACACCACAAGCATCGTGCTCGTTTGCTGGGTTGTAGAGTCCCATCTGTGAAGGACGCTGGAATGGCTTGTTCTTTCCTTGGTTGTTGTTTCGTTGATTTGTCATGATTTCTGTCGTTTATTATCAGATAATCTCTTTCTATTTGTTTGCAAAATTACAAATAAAATTTCTTTTTGATATATAAACGAGTGGTTTTTATTTCAAAAAGTTACCTGTGTAAAACCTGTGCTTTAATGATGAAGTAAAATGCGTATTGTGTCTTACAAATTGAAACAAATATTTAAAAATATCTTTCAGATTGAAAGTTTGACGATTTTTTTTCGAAAATAAAAATCTGACTTATGCTCGTGTTTCGGGAAAAAGTGGAATATTTACACCCCAGCTTTTTAATACGCGCTTCTGAATTGGGGAGTTGAAAGTTGAAAAAGGCAGAATTCTGAATTGACTCACACTCGCAGTTGACAATGGACAATTCAAAATTCATAATTGATAATTAGGGATTTGTAACGAACAATTTCGTCAGAAATTGTTCGTACGTCCAAGGTACGTCCAAGGTACGTCCAAGGTACGTCCAAGGTA
>JBGUGY010000348.1:0-2771 GCA_045111775.1 Bacteroidaceae bacterium
TCGGGAGTCAGAACGCTCTCTGGGTGATACTGAATTCCGCGAATGTCGAACTGCTTGTGGCGGAGTGACATAATGTAACCTTCATCGCTCACAGAGGTTACTTCAAGACAGTCTGCCAGATTATCCTTGTCTACCACCCAAGAGTGATATCTGCCAACCTCGAATGTCTTTGGCAGATTCTCAAAGAGATAGTCGTCGACAACCGTTGTAGATGGTGTTGCCACGCCGTGGAATACCGAGCTGAGGTTTGTAAGGCTGCTGCCGAAGCTTTCGCCAATAGCCTGATGTCCGAGGCACACGCCAAGGATTGGCTTCTTGCCGGCGTAGGTCTTGATTACATCGAGCAGCAGACCAGCCTCGCTTGGGATTCCCGGACCGGGTGAGAGTATTATCTTGTCGAACGCCTCAAGCTGTTTCAGTTCGAACTTATCGTTGCGGTAAACCGTTATTTCTGCGCCCAATTCCTTTACCAAATGGCTCAGATTATATGTAAATGAGTCGTAATTGTCTATTATTACAATTTTCATTGTGCCTATAGTTTGTAGTTGTTTTCTTATAGTTTCTCTGCCATTGCAATAGCCTTGCGCAGTGCTCCGAGTTTGTTGTTCACCTCCTGAAGTTCGTATTCAACGTCGCTCTTTGCAACTATGCCGCCGCCTGCCTGAAACCACAGTTCGTTGTTGCGGCTAACGAAGGTGCGGATGGTTATTGCTTGGTTAAGGCTTCGGTTAAATCCGATGAAACCGATGCATCCACCGTATGCTCCGCGGTTGTGCGGCTCGTACTCGCTTATAAGTTGCATTGCTCTTACCTTGGGTGCACCGCTCAGAGTGCCGGCAGGGAAGGTGTCGATGAAAGCCTGAATTGGGTCGGCATTGTTGTCGAGTTCTCCGCAAACGCGGCTCACAAGATGGATGACGTGGCTGTAGAACTGCATGTCCTTGTAGAACTCAACGTGAACATTGTGGCAGTTGCGGCTAAGGTCGTTTCGGGCAAGGTCTACAAGCATAACGTGCTCGGCATTTTCCTTAGGGTCTTTTTGCAGATACTCGGCATTCTTGGGGTCCTGCTCGGCATCGCCTGTGCGCTTTGTCGTTCCGGCAATAGGGTCGATGTATGCCTTGTTGCCATCAATTCGGCAATGAGTCTCGGGCGATGAACCGAAGATTCTAAATCCGCCAAAGTCGAAGTAGAAGAGGTAAGGGCTTGGGTTGATGCTTCGCAAAGCGCGATATAGCTTGAAGTCGTCGCCCTCGTATCTCTGCTTGAATCTGCGTGAAAGAACAATCTGGAAAACATCGCCTCGCAGACAGTGGGCAATTCCCTTGCGGATATTTTCGCGATGCTCATCGTCGGTAAGAGTGCTCCAGAAGTTTCCCACAGGGCGGAAGCCGTAAGCCTGATAAGGACGTTGAGTTATGTCACGCTCCAGAACGTCGAGGTCGTCCTCTTCGCCGTCGGCAAGCAGCTCGATGATTGTCAGCTGGTTATTGAAGTGGTCGAAAACGATGACGTCCTTATATAAAATGTACAGAAGGTCGGGTGCATCGTTCTTTTCAAGAGTCTCGTCCTTGACGTTGATATTCTCGAAATATCTTACGGCATTGAACGATGTGTAGCCGTACAATCCGCAGTATTTGCTGTTCTCTCCCGTAATCTCAAAGGCATCGAGAAACTCGTTTATAACCTGAGCCGAACCGTAGTTCTCGTCAATCTTGTGTTCTGTCTGAGTTCCGTCGGGGAACTTGATTTTTCCCGTGCCGTGCTCTATGCTTACCTGAGCAATAGGGTGAAGTCCGATGAACGATTTGCTGTTCTCGCCTCCGTGGTAGTCCGAACTTTCCATCAGAACCGACTGCGGATAGGCGTCGCGAACCTTCAGATATGTTGATACCGGCGTGTTAAGGTCGCCGAGTATTGTTTTGCTGGCTGTATGATATTTGTACATTGTGTGCGTTGTTGTTTAGTCGTTAATACCTTCGTCGTCTTTGTGAGCCAAGTAAGTTGCCAAATCCTTGTCGCCTCGTCCGCTCACGGTAAGCACAACCACGTCGTCGGGCTTGAACATGCTCTTAACCTTAGGCAGCGCGCCAAGTGCGTGTGAGCTTTCAAGAGCTGGAATGATTCCTTCGAGGCGTGTAAGTTCGAAGGCAGCGCGCAGAGCCTCATCGT
Source organism: Bacteroidaceae bacterium (assembly GCA_045111775.1). Lineage (GTDB taxonomy): Bacteria > Bacteroidota > Bacteroidia > Bacteroidales > Bacteroidaceae > Ga6A1. Next base: position 2,173 of record JBGUGY010000348.1, read on the forward strand.
CGTTTACCGGAATAACCTGAGCGCGGCCAGCGTCGGCAAGGTTGCAGTGCAGTGGACCTGTGCCCGGGTAGTCAAGTCCGGCAGAGATTGAGTAAGGTTCAATTATCTGTCCGTCCTCTGTCTGCATCAGCTTGATGCGCGAGCCGTGCAGAATTCCCGGTGTTCCGATGGTTATTGATGCGGCTGTCTCCTTTGTGTCGATGCCCATTCCGCCAGCCTCCGACAGGATTATCTTTACTCGTTCGTCGTCGATGTAGTGGTATATTGTTCCGGCAGCGTTCGAGCCTCCTCCCACGCAGGCCATCAGATAGTCTGGATAGTCGCGTCCGGTCTTCTCTTTAATCTGCCATTTTATCTCTTCTGAAATAACGCTCTGCAAGCGAGCCACCATGTCAGGATAAGGATGAGGTCCGACTGTTGAGCCGATGATATAGAATGTGTCGGAAGGGTGGCAGCACCAGTCGCGGATAGCCTCGTTCGTAGCGTCTTTCAGCGTTTTGTTTCCGCTCTGAACTGGGAATACCTCTGCGCCCAGCATCTTCATTCTCTCTACGTTAACATGCTGACGCTCAACGTCGAGCGCGCCCATATAAACGCGG
>JBGUGY010000349.1:0-2263 GCA_045111775.1 Bacteroidaceae bacterium
CTATCCGAAGTCGCAGAACACGCATCTGCACATCATCGAGCCGTATGCCAACCTTTATCGCATCTGGAAGGACGAGCGACTGGAAAAGTCGCTCCGCAACCTCATAAACATCTTTACCGACAAGATTCTGAACCCTGATACGCATCATCTCGACCTCTTCTTTGATAAGGACTGGACGCGAGGTGCAGGCGCACTCGAGAGTTACGGACACGACATAGAGTGCTCTTGGCTGATGCACGAGGCGGCTCTGGTGCTTGGTGACAAGCAGCTTCTTGCCAAGGTTGAGGATGTTGTGAAGATGGTAGCCAAAGCCAGCGAGAAAGGCTTGAACGCCGACGGAAGCATGGTTCACGAGGCTAACCTCGACACGGGCTATATCGACGTAGACCGCCATTGGTGGGTTCAGGCCGAGACGGTGGTTGGCTTTGCTAACCTCTATCAGCATTTCGGCGACAAGGAAGCCCTCGAAAAGACTGACAGATGCTGGACTTACATAAAAGAAAACCTGATAGACAACGACGGCGGCGAGTGGTTCTGGAGTCGCGACCCCGAGGGCAACATAAACCGAAAGGACGACAAGGCGGGCTTCTGGAAATGCCCTTATCACAACAGCCGTATGTGCTTGGAAATAATTGAAAGATTCTAAAAAAATGAAAAGACTATTATATACCTTAACGGCAGCGGCAATGCTTACCAGCGCATCGGCAAAGGTAAGGCTGCCACAGATTTTCGGTAACGACATGATGCTTCAGCAGAATGCCAATGCCAACATTTGGGGATGGGCGGACAAAGGCGCGAAAGTAACCATCACCACATCGTGGGACAAGAAACAGAAGGTGGTTGTGACTGCCGACAGCAAGTCGGGCAGATGGAAGGCACAGATTGCCACTCCACAGGGCAGTTACGAACCTCAGCAGATAACCATTTCCGACGGACAACCCGTAACGCTCGGCAACGTGCTGATAGGCGAGGTGTGGTTTGGCAGCGGACAGAGTAACATGGAGATGCCTCTGAACGGCTTCTGGAACTGCCCCGTAGAGAACGGCAACGCCGAGATTCTGGGCAGCGCGAAGTACAAAGGAAAACTCCGCATGGCAACAATACCGAAGGTTGAGGCTTACGAACCTCAGGACACCGTGGCAGGCGAGTGGAAGGAGTGCGACCCTTTCAACGCTCCGTGGTTTAGCGCAACAGGATATTTCTTCATACGCAATCTGCAAGAGGTGCTCAACGTGCCTGTTGGACTGATAAATTGCAGCTGGGGCGGCTCTAAGGTTGAGGGCTGGACTCCGAAACATATCCTTGAGCGGTATCCCGACGTGGCTACAACCGAGGAGGAGATAAAGAAGGAATCTCAGCAGTATCTCCGCCCTATGATTATGTACAACGGAATGCTTCACCCTCTGCTGGGCTATACCGTAAGGGGCTTCATCTGGTATCAGGGATGCAGCAATGTTGGTAAGCACGACACTTATACCGACCGCTTCGCCACCATGATTACCAACTTCCGCAAGGAGTTCGGACAGGGCGATTTGCCATTCTACTACGTTGAGGTTGCACCATACAACTATGGCGGAAGGGACGAGGGCGCGCTTATTCGCGAGGCGCAGTATTTCACTCAGAAGAAAGTACCAAACTGCGGAATGATAAGCACCAACGACCTTGCTTACGAGTACGAACTCAATCAGATTCACCCTTGCCAGAAACAGAAGGTGGGACAGCGACTCGCTTTCATGGCTCTGAACAAGACTTACGGATATACGACGATAGAGTGCTACGGTCCTGAGTACAAGTCGATGGAGAAGAAGGACGACAAGATTATCCTCTCGTTCGACTATGCTCACGACGGATTCAACCGTCTTACAGATATCAAGGGCTTCGAGATTTCGGAGAACGGAAAGGACTTTGTAAAGGCCGACGTTGAGGTTGAGCAGAACAAGCGTCAGCTAATCGTAAGTGCAAGTGGAATAAAGAACCCAACGGCGGTGCGATATTGCTTCCACGACTTCTGCGTGGGAAACATGGCAAATACTCGCGGTCTGCCGATGGTTCCTTTCAGAACCGACCGAAAATAGTGTGTTAAAAATATATAGTGTTAAGAAAGATGGATAATAGTATATCAAATTGCTATAAATTCGTAGGTTGGTAGTATTAGTATTAAGATGTGGCGACAGGAATGTTGTGAGACTGTGAATGTCGTTATTTATTGATTTTACTAAGAAAGCCTCTACTCCGTGAGGAGTGAGGCTTTTTCCGTTTGTTT